>JBBUFP010000040.1:29966-32840 GCA_038056445.1 Patescibacteria group bacterium | reverse complement strand
ACGCCGTCAATAGTAACGCGAGCAATGTTATTTTCTTCGCTAGCTTCAGAAACAGAATTATTTGGGTCAATGTTGATGACGACAATGTTGCCGTCTTTTTTCTCCACGCTGTCAAAGCCCAAAGTAAATTCAATCCGCTCGCCAGCTTTCAAAGAAATCTGGCTGGGTGAAGAATAAATGTAGGAAGGATAAGTCGGTAGAACGGCGTTGAAATACCAGGAATCGGTTTCTTTGGTGCCCAAATTTTCCACCAAAAAACGCACGGCAATTCGGTCAATAGAACGCAAAGAAGTGGTAGCTGTCCAAACATTGGTTATTTTATCAATCACGCCGATTTCCAGAATTTTCACCGCCAAATCCGGTTTGCCAATATCTTTTTTAATTGGCGCCGGCGGATTAATTAATTGCAAAGTTTCGATTTTTGGGCCGGCAGTGATTGGAGTTTTGACGGCTGATTTAATTTCCGATTTGATTGTCGGTTTTACCTCTGGTTTAATTTCTTTAACTTCCGGTTTGATTTCCAACTTGATTTCTGCAACTGCCAACTCCACCGCGGCAATTGAAGATGGAGGCACCGAATAAAGCGAAGCAAAAGCCGACGGTAATTTCACGCCAATCATAAAACCGGCAAAAGCGCCGGTAGCGAGTAATGCCGCGAATGCCGTATTATTAATGATTTTGGAATAATTCATAAATTTCATATATTTATATATTGACATTTTTTATAAATCGTGTATATTGGACAAGCCTACCACTAATTAAACAATTGTCAAGTATGAAATTTTTCTCTTTTATAACTCTTTGGCTTATAGTTTTTGCCGCCAGTTACGGCTTGCTTTCGGCTATAAGTTTAGCACCCATTGAAATCAAGGAAATGAACGCGGTATTTTTGGCGTTGTTTGACAAAAAGGAAAATGTCGCCGGTCCAACAGTGGCAATAACTGATTTGTCCATAGGTCCGCAACCGCTTCGTTTGGTAATTGAAAAAATTGCCGTGGATACGCCAGTGGAAAATCCTCAAAGCCGCGATGTTGCCGTGTTAGACGCGGCGCTACTCAAAGGCGTTGTTCATTATCCCGGCTCCGGCTCGCTGGAAAGTAATACCAATATGTTTCTTTTTGGTCATAGCACCAATTGGACTGCCATTCACAATCAAGCCTTTAAGTCCTTGAATCGTCTCGGCGAGCTCCAATTGGGCGATGAAATAAAATTGTTTTCTGATGAGAAAGAATACACTTACAAAGTGATAGCGGTTTCGCTGGTGGACCAAAATGAAGCGTTGGTTAAGTTTGAAGCGGGCAAAAGAAAGCTAACTTTATCCACCTGCGACACTTTCGGCAAACGAGACGCTCGATTTGTGGTAACGGCGGACTTTATCGGCGAGAGCTTGATTAAATAATGATTATGATGTTATATATGAAAATGATGAAAATTAATCGGCAAAAACTTAGTGGAATAATTATTGCTTTGGCGATGTTGTTTATTGCTGGGCCGGTGTTCGCCTGGAATTTGCAGGGTGCTTGCGCTGGTCTGCCAGCCGAAGTTAATATTGGCGAAACCGTTACTTGGACTGCCAACCAAACTTCCACCGCTACGCCAGGCGATGGTACTTATTACACTTGGCAATGGAACGGCGATGAAAGTTTGTCCGGCGCGACTCAATCAATTTCTAAATCTTACACAATCGCTGGTGTTAAAAACGCCTCGGTAAAAATTTCTTTGATTATCACACCGAGTAATATTGAAAAAATTACCCGAACTTGTTCGATAACGGTTAAAACTCCGCCACCTATTAACCCGCCGCCTGTCAACCCACCACCGGAAAACCCACCGCCAGAGAATCCTCCGCCTGAAGAACCTCCGCCCTCTGAACCACCTTCCAATCCACCGCCCAGTGGTTGCTCCAGCAATTGCGGCGGCGGGGGAATGAACCAACCAACCGTCGTTTTATTCCAAAAAGCGGTTAAGGCGCCCTTGGCTTTCGTCTATCTTTCCCAAATTCCTTACACCGGTTTGAGCGGCGCCGGTAAAATTTTATTGTTTATTATTGGTTTAGCCATCTGGAGCGCGTTGGTGGTTTACGCTTTGCGTAGCCAAAAAATTACAAAATTGGCCGAGCGATTGGTTGCCAATATCCGCGCGCGTTTTATGCCGACCACTGGTACAATTTTCCAGCCGACCGAAAAACCAGCGGATGATTTTGAAGTAACTGACGACCTGTTGCTTGATGTTAAACCGATGGAATCCTTGCTGGCAGTGGAAGCTAAAAAGGAACGGACTTTGATTTCGCCAGATGGTTTGAAAACGGTAATTGAAACCGCCGCGGCCAAAGGCGAAGAACCGCTTGCCACGCTCGGCAAAATGATTGAGAACGCTAAAAATAAATTTCCGCGCGAGGACGGCTGGCTATTGTTAAATAAAGAAAAAATCGGCGCTAGTTTATCGGCAACCAATGTTACCGTGCCCGCTTATGGCGCGCCGGAAAAAATTACTCCCAACATTCCAGAAACACCGGCGACAATAGTAACTCCGGAAATTCCGCCTGTTGCCGACCAAATGACAGAAATCAATACTTTCGTCAGTTTGCTAGCGCGCGGCGATGAAAAAGCCGTCGCTAATTACTTACGCGCTTTGCGAGAAAACGGCAAATCTGTTGAACGCTTTATTCGTGGAACGATTATGGAATTGGATGGCGCTTACCGGACGCGGTTGGAAGGTGAAAATAACAGAAGCAATTTTGTCTTGTCGCAAATTATTTCCCGTTGGAGCGGCGAAAAAACCGAGGAAATCATCGGCATCCTGCTTTCCATCATTGATAAAAATTACAAAAATTCCGCTATCGGCCTGAAGTTGGCGGTGATGCGGGTGGCGGAG
>JBBUFP010000040.1:21961-29866 GCA_038056445.1 Patescibacteria group bacterium | reverse complement strand
TCTTTTTGGAATTTCTGAAGAAGTTCGGCAACAGAAATTTGGCCAAGGTTACCTTGAACGCGGCTTTCTAGGGTAACTTTGTCGGCGGAAATTTCTTTGTCGCCGATGACCAGCCAGTAGGGGATTTTTTGAAGTTTGACGGCGCGGACTTTTTTGCCGAGCGTTTCGTTGCTTTCATCCAACTCGGCGCGAATACCACCAGCGCGCAAAGTTTTTTCTACTTCCTCAGCAAAAGTTAAATGCGCTTCGCCAATCGGCAAAATTTTCACCTGTATTGGTGAGAGCCACAACGGAAACGCACCAGCTAGGTGTTCAATGAGAAAACCGATAAATCTTTCATGGGTACCGAGTGGCGCGCGATGAATACAAAGCGGTGTTTTTTCTTTGTTATCTTTGTCAGTATAAACCAGCCCGAATCTTTTTGGTACGGCAAAATCTACTTGGTTGGTTGCTAAAGTAAATTCGCGGCCGATAGCGCACCAAACTTGCACATCGATTTTTGGTCCGTAAAAAGCCGCTTCATTTGCCACTTCCTCAAAGGGAATTTTTGATTCAACTAAAACTTGCCGCACCATGTCTTCAGTTTTTTTCCAAAGGATTGGTTCATTCACGAACTTTTGGCCTAATTTTTTCGGGTCATGAGTTGAAAAACGCATTACATATTTTTTAATGCCGAAAATTTTGAAATACTTGAGATACATTTCGTTCACTGCCCGAAACTCATTGGCAAACTGTTCCTCAGTGCAATAAATATGGGCGTCATTCATTTGAATCATCCGGGCACGCATTAATCCGAATAACTCTCCCGATTTTTCATGGCGATAGAGAGCTCCATATTCGGCCAGACGAAGCGG
Source organism: Patescibacteria group bacterium (assembly GCA_038056445.1). Lineage (GTDB taxonomy): Bacteria > Patescibacteriota > Minisyncoccia > Phycocordibacterales > DSPV01 > 2-02-FULL-44-35. The sequence goes on along the minus strand of JBBUFP010000040.1, from coordinate 29,012 downwards.
CAAATCGCGATAACTTCTTGGTTTAACGGCAAAAATTTTGTGGTGATGCGGACAATTCATCGCCTTCAAATAATATTTTCCGCCCTCATATTCCATCGGCGGGAACATTCCGCCTTCGTAGTATGGCAGGTGGCCGCTTTTCTTATACATTGACTCCTTGGCGATATGCGGAGTGCGCACTCGTTGATAACCAGCGATATTTTCCGTCTCTCTGGCTAATTTTTCCAATTCTTCGATTATTATCACGCCATTCGGCAACCAAAGCGGCAAGCCCGGTCCCACATCTTCGTCAAACATAAAAATTTCCAATTGTTGTCCGAGTTTCCGATGGTCGTTTTTTTCCGCTTCCGCCAATTGCTTTTCGTAATCAGTCAGTTCTTTTTCGGTCTCAAAAGCTAAGCCATAAACACGGGTGAGCATTTTGTTTTTCTCGTCGCCGCGCCAGTAAGCGCCGGCAATACGAGAAAGTTTCCACGAGTCCGATTTAATATCTTTGCTTGGATTTTCAACATGGCCACCTCGGCATAAATCAGTAAAATTACCGCAAGTGTAAAAAGTTATTTTTTCGGCGGTTTTTTCCAACTCTTCAATTAATTCTAACTTATAAGAATTGGTTCTAAAATGTTCTCTGGCTTCTTCGGGAGAAACTTCTTTGTGGAAAAATTTTGTCCAAGACGGCAGGAGCTCCTTCATTTTATTTTCAATCTTGGATAAATCGGTATCGGATATTTTTAAGTCGCCGAAGTCGTAATAAAAACCGTTATCAATCGCCGGACCAATGGTATTTTTCGCTTCTGGGTACAATTCCAAAACCGCCGCCGCCAAAAGGTGGGCGAGCGAGTGGCGTTTATTCTCCAAATTTTCATTTCTTTCCATAACTAAAATATAGCAAAAAACTAACTTGAGAGCAATCTAAAAAAGAAAAAAACCGCCCCGAAACAAATCGGGGCGGGCCTGAACCAACAAGAATTAAAGAGAATTGGAAACTTCAGAGCTACGGCATCGGCCACGAGCAACCGTCAAAGGGCGAGAAATTGCTTTTCCGCCCAAGCGCGCGGTGAACAAACTTTGACCAATGATATTTCGGAACATGCAACCGCAGACTAAACACGGCTCGCAACTTCCAAAGCATTTCACCCTTACCAGGTCTGTTGTTCGGCCAATTACTAACTTGGCCAATGAATCCTTTGATAGTTTCAGGATCTGTAGCTATCATATCTTTGGCTAGGCACCTGAACTCGCCGTTCCTCAATTCACTTACCACTACCACGATAGCGCTTATTTCCTGTTTAGCCATATTTTCAATCGCCGTTGGTTTGCCACACTATATTTTCGGGAACCTTAAAAAAGCCCCGACCAGAAAATATGTAAACATAGTTTAGTTATTCAAGCAACTCTCTAAAACGGCAGAGTGTGGGTAAGTTTGTGGAAGTCGGTTCCAGCGATTTTTTCCCAATAGCTAGTGTCCAATGGAATTTCTTTGATAATTTTCAGGTCGCGGTATTTGAGGTGATGATTTTTTAAGGCGTATTCGTAAAGTTCTTTGGTAAGCTTCACATCTTCAATACAATAATCAATAACCTTTTTAATTTCGCCGGCTCGCCACCAACGCACCGATTCGGTACCATCACCGGTTTTTTTCCGCCCCAAAGTTGCTTCCGCCAAAGTATCCAGTTTAATCCGTCGGCCTAAAACTTTTTTAACTTCTTTTAATAAATCCACGCCGCGAATTTTTGAAAGGTCGCCGGAATAATATTTGTTGAGCAGGGGAATGTCAAAATGCTCGGAATTAAAACCGATAAGCAAGTCGGCTTTTTCCAAAATCGGCCATAAACCGGAAAGTTCTTTTTGAATAAAACTTTTATATTGAGCGTCGGCGGAATCATAAATACAAACCACCGCTAAATCCAAAGACGCCGGGTCATTTTTACCGGTGTCGGAAAAATAATTAGTGGTTTCAATGTCAAAAAATATCTTCCTCATTATTTATTTCTTTAGCGGCAGGTTGTGCGTAGTCAAAAAGTCCAGAATGGTTACATCACCCATACCAAAACCCACTGTTGGAACAGGTTCGACGCCGAACATTTCAAGAAGATTGTCGTAGCGCCCGCCGCCGAATAGAGAACGGCGATTTTCGAGGTTGGTATCGAAAACTTCAAAAACCATACCTGTGTAATAATCAAAACCACGAGTAATATTGGTGTCAATTACGCAATTATTTATACCTTTTGAACTGAGCTGAGTCATTAATTCAACGAGCATTTTGCCACTTTTGTTTTTTTCTAGGTAATTTAAAAACTGTTCTGCTTTTTCCTCACCTAAATATCTAATCAAATCTTGTTTTGGATTATCATTCTTTTCCCAGCTATCCATTGTCCTCATCACAATTTTTCTTGTGCTATCCGAAGCACCGCCAATCGCATCTATTGCTTCGTCAAAGCATCTTCGATCATTTATCCGAACTTGAAAATCCTCGTCCTTCGCCCCAAATGTTTTCATAATCTGATAAACCAACGAAATTATTTCCACTTCCGCCTCAATGCCGGCAACACCCAAAAGGTCGCAATTAAGCTGCCAATGTTCTCGGCGGCGACCTCGCTGCGGACGCTCATATCGAAAAACATTAGGGATAGAATACCAACGCAAAGGGAATTTAAGCGTCTTGCGTTTCGCGGCAATCATGCGAGCTAGAGTAGGAGTCATTTCCGGACGAAGAGCTACTTCTCGGTTACCCTTGTCTTTAAAGACATACATCTGGTCATTGACAATTTCATCGCTGCCTTTGCTTCTGTAAAGTTCTGCGTATTCAAGAATTGAGGCGCTGTATTCAACATAACCAAATTTTTCCGCCACGCTTCGCCAAACGGAGAAAATATAATTTTGTTCCGCCATCTCCGATGGATAAAAATCCCGCACTCCTTTGTATGGTTCCGTAGAAAGCATAATCATATTTTAACCCATTGCCGCTTTTTCACAATAGGGTCTTGCTTTTATTTTAATTTGGTATATAGTGTCGGAGTCGTTAGCATTTCTCTCGGGTAGGAAGTTTTTTGACATCTTCTTAGCCAGGTGAGAAGGTCGTAGCGATATTTAGTAGTTATCATTTTCGTCACATGGCAAAGAAGTTGTATGTGGGCAATCTGCCCTACACGACCACCAATGACAGTTTGCGCGACGCGTTCGCTCAAGCGGGAACAGTTGTTTCCGCCAATGTCTTGATGGACAAAATGACCGGCCGCTCTCGCGGTTTCGGTTTCGTGGAAATGGAAGACGCTGACGCTGACAAAGCGATTGATGCCCTAAACGGCAAGGAGCTGGATGGCCGCAAAATCGTCGTCAACGAAGCTCGACCAATGGCTGAAAGAGCGCCAAGAAGGTAAGGTTGTCCGATGTCGGATATCGGATGTCAGATATCAGATATCAAAAAACGAGAATCCCTCCTCATGTTGGGGAGGGGTTTTTGTTTTGTAAAATTTGTGGTAAATTTTAACCACGGGTCCATAGTTTCAATGGTAAAATGTCGGTCTCCAAAACCGAAGTTCCCCGTTCGAGTCGGGGTGGACCCGCTTGAATCTTTCTTAAAAACTGCTAAAATCCAATTTAAGATGAAAATAATAAATAAAAATAATGTAATGGTGCCCCAAAAAACCTTCGCTAAATTTATTGACGCGATGACCGTTTTTAATGAAGTGCAGGAGCAAATTGAGAACCATCTAATTTTTTCCAATAAAAAAATTGTTGGTGATTTGCGACGAGCGCGGACAGAACACCAAAAAGGAAAAGTGGGTGACTGGCGAACTCTTAAAACCAAATATGGGATATAAAATCATTTCCACGAAAACTTTTGAAAAAACCCTTAGAAAATTGGACCGGGCTGTGGCAAAACGCGTCCTCGCGAAAATTGACAAACTCAAAAACGGCGTGGAAGAAATTATCCGGCTTCATTTCATACCTAAAGGTTTAGAAGGTTTGTGCAAATACAAAATCGGAGAGTGGCGCGTGTTTCTTTGGTTAAACGAAAACAAAAAAGAAATTATTTTATATCGCATAGGCCACCGCAAAGAAATTTATAAGAATTTGTAAGACCTTAAACAAACGCGTAATGGAAACCGTTTTATATAGAAAATATCGGCCGAAGAGCTTTGGGGAAGTGTTGGGCCAGGAGCATATCGTCAAAATTTTGACCGAATCGGTTAAACTGGGCCATATCGCCCACGCTTATCTTTTTGCCGGCTCGCGCGGCACCGGCAAAACCTCGGTAGCGCGGATTTTGGCGGAAGCGGTTGGCGTCAGTAAAAACGACATTTACGAAATGGACGCCGCTTCCAATCGTGGCATTGATGATGTCCGAGCGATTCGCGAAGGCGTCAGTGCCGCGCCCTTTGAATCAAAATACAAAGTTTATATCGTGGACGAAGCCCACATGCTGACCAAAGACGCTTTCAACGCTTTGCTCAAGACTTTGGAAGAACCGCCAGCTCATGTGATTTTTATTTTGGCGACAACGGAAATGGAAAAACTGCCAGAGACGGTGGTGTCTCGCTGTCAGGTTTTCAAATTCAAAAAACCCAGCCAAATCGCTCTAAAAGAAATGGCTGTTAACGTTGCCAAAAAGGAGGGCTTCGCCTTGGAACCGGCGGCAGCGGAATTGATTGCTTTGTTGGGCGACGGTTCTTTCCGCGATGCCTTGGGGATGTTGCAAAAAGTTATTGGCGCTTCGGCGGATAAAAAAATCACCGCCAACGAAGTGGCCGTCGCCGCCGGCGCGCCGCGGGCGGAATTGATTAATGAAGTGATAACGGCTCTGAATGAAAGTAACGCTAGCAAAGGTTTGGACGCCGTGCGGCGCGCCGGCGAAGAAAACATTGATATGAAAGTTTTTTTAAAATTGTTGCTGGCAAAATTGCGTTTCGTTCTGTTGCTCCGTCACGCGCCGGAAATGAAAGCGACGATTGCCGAAGAGGTTTCGGACGGGGATTTTTCTTTTCTCCAAGAAATCGCTGGCGGAAAAGATTCAAAAATTTCTTCAGTGACCATTCTGGAATTTTTGAAATCCGAAGAATTCTTGGGCGCCGCCGCCGTTCCATCCTTACCGCTGGAGTTGGCTATTATCAAACTTTGCGATGATAAAAAATAATGAGCTGGGGGTAATACCAACCGATACGCTTTACGGCCTAGTCGGTTCGGCTTTTTCGCCCAAAGCGGTGGAAAAAATTTACCAGCTGAAAAAGCGTGACCCCAGCAAACCACTGATTGTTTTAATTACCAGCTGGCTGGATTTGGAAAAATTTGGCGCGGAAATTTCCCCCGCCGGCAAAAAAAATTTGAAAAAAATTTGGCCTGGCCCGGTTAGCGTGATTTTGCCGGCAAAAAACAAAAAATTCACTTATCTTCACCGTGGCACCCAAACCATCGCTTTTCGTTGGCCAAGGAATGAACAATTACAAAAAATTCTCAAGAAAACCGGACCATTAGTGGCGCCTTCCGCTAATCCGGAAGGTTTGCCACCAGCGACAACCGTCGCCGAGGCCAAAAAATATTTCGGCAGGAAAATAGATTTTTACAAGAACGGCGGCAAAATCACTGGCAAACCATCAACTTTAATAAAATTACAAAACGGGAAAATAGAAATTATTAGAGGGTGTCCTTTAGACGCAAAGAAAAAAATAAACCGCCGAGCATAATTAAACCAAGCGCCAAGAAAATCATTTGAAAATCAACAAAAATGAACAGGGCGCTGGCGATTAGAGGGCCGACGACATAAGCGGCTGGTCGAGTGGCGCGGTATAAACTGATGATATCAGCTTGGCTGCTTTGGACCTTTTTAAAAAAATAGGTTTCACTCATTATCTCCACGGCACTGGCGCCAATTCTAGTGGTAAAAAGCAAAGCCGCCCAAAGCGCGATACTGGTCGAACTGACAAAAGCCATCACCGCCGTGGAAAAGGCCATAATAATCAAACCCAAAGACAGAATTTCTTTTTCCCCCCACTTTTTGTCCGCCAACTTGCCTAACGGCGTTTCCGTTAAAACAAACGGCAAAAGCATAATGGTGAAAATTAAACCGATAGTTTGCCAAGAAAAACCGAGCTGCTGGTGGAGATATATCGGCGTGTAAATAATCATCCAAGTGTAGAAAAAACCGAGTAGAAAGTTGACCGAAAAAATCCGGAACAAGTCGCGTTGCCGCCAGATGTTTTTCAGAGCCGCTCGAACGGCGATATTTTTGTAAGGTGGGTCTTTAAATTTTCCAAAACCACCGCGAAGCAAAAACAATGCCGGCAAAACTAGCGCCGCGCCAGCGAGATAAATTTTCCAATAATCACCATCGGACAAAATGAAACCAGCCAACAGAGGAGCAAACACCCAAGCGCTATTGATAACGGTCATATAAACGCCGCGAATGGAACCGGTTCGACTATCGCGCGAATTGCTCTCCAGAAAAATATCCAGAGTGAAAGCTAACATAAAAGTAGAGACAAAAACACAAACAAAAAAACCAACTGCCAGCCAAAACGAATGGCTAACTGCCAAACCGAACATGGCAATCGCGTCCAAAATAAAAAACCGACAAGCCAATTGATAATTGCCGAACCGACGCAGTAAGCGCGGCAACAAAAAAAATAAAGCGACAGTAATGGCGGAAGCAAAGGCATAAATCATGCCAACAGTTTTTTCCGTCATAAAACCAGAGAGAAAAGTGGAATTGATGTAAGCCGGTAGGGCTTGGTTCAGAGCAAACAAAAAACCAACCAAGTATAAAATAAACAATGCCCGAGAAATTTTTGGAGTCGCCATACCGATTATTTTACCACAAACTGCCAATAACTAGGAAATCATCGCTAAAAATGGTAGGATTTAATTATTCAAAATGAAAAAAACCGAAAACAATTTTGCCTATATTGATGGCGCCAATCTCTATAATGGCATTTCTGGTTTTGGTTGGGCACTAGATTATGCGCGATTGAGAACTTGGTTATCTGAAAAATACGCCGTAAAAAACGCTTATATTTTTATTGGTTTGATACCTAAATACAAGGAACTATACAAA
>JBBUFP010000040.1:13645-21861 GCA_038056445.1 Patescibacteria group bacterium | reverse complement strand
TTTTGTTTTCTATATTTATCACAAACCCTACACCCCCAACACTACCGTAATGACAATCGGGCGCTTGGCGGTTTTTTGATAGAGGAAACGACTGACATTTTCGGTCAAAATGGTTTTGATATATTCAAAATTAATCGGGCGCATGCCGGCGGCCGCTTCTTCCACCGTCCGCTTGACCACCAAACGCGTCTCTTGAAGCAGAGCTTGCGACTCGCGCAAATAGACGAAGCCGCGCGAAATAATGTCGGGTGATTTTTTTAGCCGACCGGTGGCGGAATTGACACTAGCAATAATCACAAACATACCATCTTCCGCCAACAACTGGCGATCGCGAATTACCACTTCCTGTACATCGCCGACCGAAAAACCATCCACCATTATGGAATTAGCCGGCGCTTTTTCGCGCAATTTTTTAATGATTTTGCCGCCTTTTTCAATTTCAATAATACTGCCGTCGTCTGGCACCACCACATTCTCGCGCGGCGCGCCTAAAGTCCGCGCCAACTCGGCGTGTATTTTCAACATAAAGTGGTAACCGTGCATCGGCATAAAAAATTTATATTTGATTTGCTTGTGAATCCACTCCAATTCGCCGCGCTTGCCGTGACCGGAAGCATGAACATCGGAATCAAGGTAAGTAATCACTTTGGCGTCGTGGCGATAAAGATTATCTTTAAGCGTGATAACCGCGTGTTCATTGCCGGGAATAACCGAGGAAGAAAGAATAATCGTGTCAGTGCGTTGTAATTTAATTTGCTTATGAGTGCCAGTTGCCATTCGCATTAGAGAGGCAAACTCTTCACCTTGGGCGCCAGTCGCCAAAACCAACACTTTGTGCGGCGGATAGTTGTTGGATTCTTCAATGGAAATGGCGTGCTTAATTTCCGACAATCGTAATTGTTTGATAATTTCTAAATTGGTTTTCATACTGCGGCCGTCAATCGCCACCTTCCGACCGTATTTTCTGGCAATTTCAATAAAGCCGATAATCCGCTCCACCTGTGAAGAAAAAGTGGCAATCAGCACTCGGCCCGGCGCTTCAGTGACGATTTTGTCCACCGTCTCAATAACCGCACTTTCAGAAATCGCCCAGCCGGCGCGGTCAACGCCGGTAGAATCCATCGCCAAAAACAAAACATTCCGGTCCTTAAAAATTTTATACTGCGCCAATTCTTTTTCCGCCGGCACGCCGTTTTTATTTTCCACCCGAACATCACCGGTAAAAACCAAATCGCCCTCGGGTGTTTCAATAATCACGCCGGCCGAATCGGGAATAGAGTGAGTCAAACCAAAGAAACGCAATTTGAGATTGGAAGAAATCGGCAAAGCGCCGTCATCGGCGCCGACAATTTTCAAATTAAGCGCCGGTAAGTGTGGGTGTTCCAACTGGCGTTTTTGAATCAACAACGCGCCAAACTCGCGACACCAAATCGGCGGATTGCCAAGTCGGTTTATAAGATACGGAATACCGCCAATGTGGTCCAAATGGCCATGAGTGATGACAACGGCGCGAATTTTATCTTTGCGCTCTTCCAAATAAGCGGTATTGGGTAAAATATAATCAACACCGGGCGTATTTTCATTGGAAAATTGCATACCGCAATCAACGACAATAATGTCGCCTTTGTATTCCACCACGGTCATATTTTTACCAATTTCTTCCACCCCACCCAAAGGAATAATCCGGATATTGTCGCCAGGCGGAGGAATGGGTGTTGAAAGTTTTTTCCGAATGGGAAAATTTCTGGGAGGTGTTCTCTGTCCAACGGAAATTCTTTGGGAAAATTTTTGAACTGGAACGACGGGGACCGTCATAAACTTTTTTTCTTGCCCTTCTTTTTTTAAGGGCGCCAAAAATCGCCGTTTAAACGGCCGATTGCGCCCGCCAATATTTGATGATTTGTAATTCATAATTAAAGCTATTGAAGCTAGCGAAACTACTAGAAGCTAAATATCTTCCACACCTTGTCGGTTTCAGTATACCACCGGTGGATACCGGTAAATCGGTCCGAAGGCGTGGTTAAACGACCAAAAACAAAACCCTTAATTTTTTCCGGCAAAACATACATAAAATCTGGCGAGTAGAGAAAAATTGCTGGCAGATCTTTTTTGATTTCTTCACTAAAAGCGGCGTATTTTTGTAGTCGTTCATTTTGAGCAGCAATTGTCCGTGCTTCTTCTAAAAGCTTATCGGCTTTGATATTAGCGTAAAGCGCGATGTTCAGTCCCGGGTCGTTTCTTTGCGAAGAATGCCAAAAAGCAAACAAATCGGGGTCGCGGCCGATAATTTCGCCAAAAAGCAAGGCATCATATTTTCTCGGCCGAATAATTGTCTGATTTAGTTCGCCCGGGTCAAAAACCATCACCGAAACATTGGCGCCGATTTTAGCCCAATTCGCTTTCAAAATTTCCGCCGTCTTTTTAAGTTCCGGCGCACTGGAAGTGGTAATGGTAAAAGCTAAAGTCAAGGTTTCTTTTTTGGACTTCTTTTCAAAAATACCTTCACTGTTCTTCTTCCAGCCGTTTTTGGTAAGCAAACTTTCAGCGAGCGCCGCGCTGTCAGTGGCCATTGGATTATCCAGCGTCGGTGTTTCGGTTAAAACTCCCGGCGGCAAGGGACCAATAATTTTTGTGCCATAACCACCCAAAACCTCATCCACTATTTCAGAACGATTTACCGTCAGCGCCAGCGCTTTTCTAACTTCAAGGTTGGCAAAAATCGGCGCTTGATTCTGGTTAAAAAATAAAGCAAAAACTCTGGGCAAGGGCGTTTGTTCCACTCTGATATTGCGCGTTTTTAAAGTTTTAGCCGTTGCCGGCGCGATAGCGCTCATGCTTTCAACTTCGCCTTTATTAAAAGCGGCTAATAAAGCTTCTTCGCTGTTAAAAAATCTGAAGGTCAACTTGTTCAAAAGTGGCCTACCAAGCGCGTATTTCTTAAACGACTTGAGCTCGTAAGCAACCGGCAAACCGCCAGAATTTTTTTTAACCGCGGCAACTTCAAAGGGGCCAGAACCAACCGGCGCGACATTATATTGACTGAAAGAAAATTGCTCAGAGTCAATGTCTTTCCACAAATGCTTGGGTAAAATTCCCAAAGTGGCGTTTTCCAAAAAAGACGAGTAGGGTTGTTTCAAGGTAAATCTAATTTGGTTAGAACCCATTTTTTCCACCGCTACGCCTTCCCAATTAGCGCGCTTCGGACTTTTTAACGACGGGTCTTGGGCTTTCTGAATGGTAAACAAAACATCGTCGGCCGTCACCGGCGCGCCGTCGTGGAAAAAAAGAGCATTCTTAAGCGTAAAAGTATATTGCAAACCATCTTCGGAAACCACCCAATCTTTCGCTAAATCGCCAATTAGGGCGCCATCCGATGTTGCCTTAAGCAGACCGGAGTAAATTACGGCGGTTAAATCACGGTCAGCATCGGAAATAGCGAGCAAGGGATTAATCATGCCAACAGAACCAACTACGCCTTCGGTCAAGCCGCCGCCGCTGGCGGGAATTTCCACCAAAAAAACTTCCGTTGCCCTTTTAATCAGAAATAATGCCGAGACGGCAAAGGTGATAAATAAAATCGCGAAAACAATTTTTTCCGCCAAGCCAAAACCAGCCAAAGTGTTTTGCAACTTGGTCAAAAAAGAAACATGCCACTCTTTCTTGAAAAGATTTTCGGACAAGAACAATTTCTAATTAATAATAAATGAAATGAATAGAAAAAATTAAATGACTAGAGAAATGAAAGCGGTCAAGGCAAAGATAACTGCAATAACAATAGTCGCGATAAACAGCGCTCGTTCGGCGCCGCGGCGGGTATGGAAAGCCGAACTCCAATTGGCGTTTTCGCCGAAAGCGCCGCCGGCACCGGCGCCCGTTTGTTGCAACAAAACCGCGCCAATCAAAATGACGGACAAAAAAATCTGGATGTAAGGTAAAAGCGAGGCAATTTCCATAGATAGCGACAGTCTAGCATATCCAAAAAAGAGCGCAAGGGGTTTAAAATCCCCCGGCTTACAGCCACCCCCTTTTACAAAGGGGGAATTTTCAGAAAAGGTAAAAGGAAACGGCGACCATCGCTGGTCACCGGAAAATTATTTGGGAACATTGTGTTATATTATCTCTGGAGATGATGAAGGATTTCTTCTTGACTCCTGCCCTGTCGGTTGGCTTGACTAATCGTTGTTGTTTTTTCCACTACATCGACACGGATAAGATCAAGGTCATCCCATAAGTAATATGGGCATGTCCAATGTTTTCACCTACACTAACTTTCAGCGGTCGCTGTTTTTGTGTGTATACTCGAAAATGTTGCGGAGATTGTTGGCTTATGCTAACCTCTCGCTATGTTAATGATTCGTTTGCAACGGACTGGCCGCAAACACATCCTGAGTTTTCGGGTGGTTTTGACTGACAAAAGAAATTCCACCAAGAGCGGGAAAACTCTAGAAACGCTTGGTTTTTACAATGCTCAAAATGACAAAGAAAGAAGCGTGGACGGCGAACGGATAAAATATTGGTTGTCCAAGGGCGCCCAGCTTTCCGACACGCTTCACAATTTTTTAATTACTCAAAAAATCATTACCGGCAAAAAAATCAATGTTTTACCCAAAAAGCGACCGATAAAGAAAGAAATTAAAGAAGAAAAATCTGCCCCAGCACCAGCTGAAATACTAACCCCTGCGGCCTAATGTCCCTCCGCCAAAATATCATGCATCTCTTTGTAAGCGGCATTCAATCTTAAAACAATGCCGCTTTTTAAGCGTTTGGAAATAACCGCTACGACTTTACCGTAAAAAACCACTTTATCTTCCACCGAAGCCTGAAAATTTTTGATGGCTTTTTTATTATTCAGCAAATAGGTTTCTTTGAGCGACTGTAAATTATGAGTAGTATCGGCGGCAGAAATTAACAGCGCTTCTTTGGAAGCCGAGCGCAAACTTTTTAAATAGACAGCTTTTCTTTTTTTCCAGCTGTCGCGCAAAGTCCAACTTTCTTCCAAATCGGTTCGGTCTTCGGTTACCTCTTTTACTAATTTTGCCGCTTGAACACCGAAATCGCGCCGCAGTTCTTTGAAATTATAACCTTCCACGTCTTCCAAAACATCGTGGAGCAGGGCGGCGCAAATCAGGTTTTCGTTATCGTTATATTCCGATACCAAACAGGCGACCGAATAAGGATGGACAATGTAAGGCAAGTTTAAACCAATCCGCGTGTGTTCGCGGTGCAAGCGAGCGGCAAGGTTGATGGCTTTTTGAATTTTGGGCGTTAAGGTCATAAATTTATAGAAACAAGCGCAACAATATATCATAGTTCACAAAGACAAGCGCTGTGGATAACAAATGTGTCGTGTTAAAATAATTTGGTGAAATGGGAAAGAGTGAAAAAAATTTTGGGGTTTTTGGCTTTGCTCTTACTGTTGGTGATTTTCTGGCGGCCGGCCACTCAATCAACACCGCATAATTCCTCGCTGTTCATCGGTGCCACAACCGTGGCGATAGAAATCGCCGAAACTCCAGCTGAATTAACTAAGGGTTTGAGCGGCCGGCCGGCTTTGGAGGAAAATTCCGGCTTGTTTTTTATTTTTCCTTATGCCGCCAGCCACGGCATTTGGATGAAAGAAATGAATTTTCCGATTGATATCATTTGGCTAAACGAAAATTTCCAGATTGTCGCCATTAAAAAAAACGCCACGCCCGATTCCTATCCCGAAGTGTTCACGCCACCCACGCCAGCCCTTTATGTCTTAGAAGTCCCCGCTGGTTTTGTCCTAAAAAACAAAATTTTTGTTGGCGACACCGCGAAATTAAAAAATTGATATGGACATTTTTAAAATTCTGTTCCCGCGTGCCTTATCCACCTTTCGCAAAAAAAAGTTTGTGAGGTAAAATAGTGGAACTATGATGACAAAAATAAAACGCGACTTGGAAAGAGAGGTTGAGTTGGTAAAAAAAATTCAGAAACGCGACAGCTCAATCGTTCCGTTTGATATTAACAAAATCAAACTCGCCGCCTATAAGGCAATGCTCCAAACTGGCGAAGGTAGTGAGAAAGAAGCCGGTCTGATAGCTAACAAGGTCTACGCCGAACTTTTGCGCATCACCAAAAAACATAAAAATTTCATTCCAACCGTGGAAGGCCTCCAAGATGAAGTGGAAAAAGAATTAATTCTCTCCGATTATGTCAAAACCGCCAAAGCTTTCATTCTTTATCGCGAAAAACGCGCCCGAATGCGCGAAAAAGGCCTCCAAGTACCGCTCCAAGTTCGGAGGTTAGCGGCTGAAAGCAAAAAATATTTTCGTAATTCGCTCGGCGAGTTCGTTTATTATCGCACTTACGCCCGTTGGATTGACAATGAGAACCGGCGCGAGACCTGGGTAGAAACAGTTGACCGCTACCTCAATTTTATGCGGGAAAATTTGGGCAAGAAATTAAAAGAAAGCGAGTATAAAGAAATCCGCGAAGCGATTCTCCGGCAGGAAGCGATGCCTTCAATGCGTCTCTTGCAATTTGCCGGCGGCGCGGCGGCCAAAACCAATATCTGCGCTTACAACTGCTCTTTCATCGCGCCGCAATCTTTTCAAGATTTGGCGGAAATTATGTATGTGTCTATGTGCGGCACTGGCGCCGGTTGGAGCGTAGAAAGCCAGAATGTCCACAAGTTTCCGCAAATCAATCAACAAACCGGCAAAAAATTACCGGCTCATACTATCCCTGACAGCAAAGAGGGTTGGGCTGACGCTTTGGCTTTCGGTATGAAAACCTGGGCGGAAGGCAATGATATGGAATTTGATTACTCGCAAATCCGGCCAGCTGGCGCGCGTTTGAAAACGATGGGCGGCAAGGCCTCGGGACCAGACCCGTTGCGTCGTTTGTTGGATTTTACTCGCGGCAAAATATTGAAACGGCAAGGCAAAAGACTAACGACTTTGGATGTCCACGACATTATTTGCATGATTGGCGATTGCGTGGTGGCGGGCGGCGTCCGACGAAGCGCTATGATTTCGCTTTCTGATTTTGACGACCAAGAAATTCGCGATTCCAAGAAGGGCCAATTTTACATCACTGACCCGCAAAGAAGTTTGGCTAATAATTCCGCCGTTTACACTCAAAAACCCACCAATGCCGAATTTCTCCAAGAATGGCTGGCTCTGGCAATGAGCGGCTCGGGCGAACGAGGTATTTTCAATCGCGGCGGTTTGGCAAAACAATTTCCGGAACGGCGAATAAAACTTTTAAAACAAAAACACGCCGGCTATTTTTCCCCAGACGGTAATATCATCGGCCCCATCGGTGCTAATCCCTGCAGCGAAATTTTATTGCAAAGCAAACAATTTTGTAATTTGTCGGAAGTGGTGGCGCGAGCCGAAGATGACGAAAAATCTTTATTGAGGAAAATCCGCGTCGCGGCTATTCTCGGCACTTATCAATCTTCATTAACCAATTTTCCTTATCTTTCCAAAGAGTGGAAAGAACATTGCGATGAAGAGCGCTTACTCGGCGTTTCCATTACCGGTCAATGGGATTGTCCGGTTGTTCGCCAGCCGGAAGTTTTGGAAAAATTGCGCAAAGAGGCGATTAAAGTCAATCAAACTTACGCCAAACGATTTGGTATCAGCGCTTCCACCGCCATCACTTGCGTCAAACCATCCGGCACGCTTTCCCAGATGGTGGACTGCTCGTCGGGTATGCACCCGCGCCATTCGCAATACTACATCCGCCGCATCCGCATCGCCGCCACTGATTCGCTGTTCAAAATGCTGAAAGACCAAGGCGTGCCTTATTCTCCGGAAGTTGGTCAAGCAATGGAAAGCGCCACCACTTTTGTTTTGGAATTTCCGGTCAAAGCGCCGGCCAATTCTATTTTCAAAGATGATTTAACGGCTATTGAGCAATTGGAACACTGGAAAATCGTCAAGACCAAATACACCGAACACAATCCGTCAGTAACAATTTCGGTCGGCGACGATGAATGGATAGCGGTGGCTGATTGGCTTTACAAAAATTGGGATATTATCGGCGGCTTATCGTTCCTGCCACGAGACAATCATGTTTATCAATTAGCGCCTTACGAGCCGATTGACGAGAAAAAATATTACGAATTGGCGAAACGGCTGGCTCACTTGGATTTCTCAAAAATTATTTCTTACGAAAAACAAAATGAAACTGATTTGAAAAAGGAACTGGCTTGCGTCGCCGGAGTTTGCGAGATTGCGTAG
>JBBUFP010000040.1:0-13545 GCA_038056445.1 Patescibacteria group bacterium | reverse complement strand
TCCAAATGAATTGTTTCGGCACGGTGGATTTTTTCGGCTAGAGTAGGAAAGTTTTTGAGAGTGGGGTCTTCGGCAATAATTCTTTGGGCTTCGGCGCGGGCGGCTTCCACCATTTTCAAATTTTTTAGCGCGTCCATGGCGATATCGGACAAGCCCCACTGCCGCGCGCCAGCCAACTCGCCCGCGCCGCGGATTTTCAAATCCAATTCCGCTAATTCAAAACCGTTGGCGGCTTGTTGCAAAGCTTTCAGCCGCCTAACCGCGTTGCCTTTTTGCGATTCGGTAAAAACAAAACAATAAGCTTGCTCGTTGCTTCTTTGCACTCGACCGCGAAATTGGTGGAGTTGGGCCAAACCAAACCGCTCGGCGCCTTCAATCGCTATCACCGTCGCATTCGGCACATTAACGCCAACTTCCACCACCGAAGTGGCAACCAAAATTTTTATACTGCCGTTTTTAAAATCCGCCATCACTTTTTCTTTTTCCGTAGGTTTTAATTTGCCGTGCAAAATACCGATTTCAAACTCCGGAAAAATTTCTTTTTTCAATCGCTTGGCTTCGGCTTTCACCGACTTGGCTTGGAGAGCCAACAATTTAGTCGGGTCCGGTTCGTCAATGCGCGGACAAATAATATAGGCTTGCCTGCCAGCGATAATTTCCGCGCGAATTTTTTCGTAAGTAATATCCCGTTCGTTCGGTAAAACTAAATCGGTGATAATCGGCTTGCGGCCGGGCGGCATTTCATCCAACAGTGTCAAATCCAAATCGCCGAAAATCGTCAACGCCAAAGTCCGAGGAATCGGCGTAGCGGTCATGGAAAGCAAATGCGGCGCCGCTTCGCCCTTGCGAATCAATTTTTGCCTTTGAGTAACGCCGAAACGATGCTGTTCATCAATCACGGCGAAAGCCAAATGTTTGAAACGAACGGTTTTCTGAATCAAAGCGTGAGTGCCAATTAAAATTGGAATTTCGCCGTTGACCACCCACTTCAAAAGCTGGCTGCGGGAAATTTTAGTGGCTTCACCGGTGTTAGTTTTGGACGGAAATTTTAGACAACCACTGCCGGTAATCAAACCGATATTGATGGGCAGGTGGGCGAAATATTCAGTGAACGACTCAAAATGTTGTCGGGCTAAAATTTCCGTCGGTGCCATATAGGCGACTTGTAAATTTCCAAAATCTTGCCTGCCCTGAACGACTCCATGAGTCGAAGGGATTGGGGGACAAGTGACCACAGTCGCGTAGGCGGCGGCGGCGGCGACAAAAGTTTTGCCGCTGCCGACATCGCCTTCCAACAAACGCAACATCGGCCGATTTTTACCAAAATCGGCAAGAATATTTGAGAGAGCGCGTTCCTGGGCAACGGTCGGCGTAAAAGAAAAACGGCTTTTGAAAGTGGCCAGTTCAGCGTCATTGGCGATAATTTTGAAAGACGGATTTTGCTCGTAATCGCGCCGGGCTTTCTGCCTCTCCAATTGAATGAAAAAAACTTCTTCAAAAGCGAACCGTTTGCGGGCAGCGAGGGCGTCATTTTCGGTTTTCGGCGCGTGAATCCAAACGAGAGCCGTCTTCAAACTGGGTAAATTATATTTTTGTAAAATTTCCAGCGGAATCGGGTCAATTAAATTTTCTAAAATGCCACTCTTTAATATTTTCTGAATAGAATGATAAAGCCAATTGGACGAAACACCGCGGCTTTCGGAATAGACTGGATAGAGATGATGAGCGTCACCAGTAGAGCCAAAAAGCGATTCGCCAACGCCAATGGGAATTTTTTCCACTTTTTCAATTTTTGGGTTTGAGAGATACAGTTCGCTCTTTCTTTTACTAACCTTACCCTCCACTCGCACCAACGAATCCTCCAAAAACATTTTGGCAATGTAGGGCTGATTAAACCAAATAGCTTTGATATTGCCCGATTCATCGGTAATTTTTGCTTCAGCCATGGGAATTTTTTTGTAAAAGGCTTTGCTGGTTTTTAGATTGGAAATTTTTCCAAAAATCACCGATGTTTCGCCCTTTGCTAAATCGCCAATATTTTTCATAACCGCCACATCGCCGTAACGAGCGGGGAAGTGGCGCGACAAATCGCCCGCGTTCAAAATCCCAAGCTTCGCCAAAGCCCGTTTTTGATAAGAATTCAACCGAAAAATTTTCTCCAATAGCGTTGTTATTTCCATAAGATATTAATATTATACACTAGCCTAAAGAACTTTTATCTGCTAAACTGCTTGGCTATGGAAATAACGGGAGAAAAAACGGCAAAAATCAACGACCCGATAATTGAGGCGTTGTTTAATGTCGGCGCTCATTTCGCGTTGGCAAAATCCCGCCGCCACCCATCAGCCAAACCTTATATCTTTGGCGCCAAAAACACGGTGGAAATTTTTGATTTGGAAAAAACCAAAACTTGTTTGGAAAATGCCAAAAAATTCGTGGCGGAAATGGCCAGTCGGGGAGAAATGCTTTTATTGGTCAGCGGCAAATTTGAAGCCCGCGATGCCATCAGAAACGCCGGCACCTTAATTAGCCAACCGTTCGTCGCCGGCCGCTGGATCGGCGGCGCTATCACCAACTTTAATGAAATCCGCAAGCGAGTGGAAAAACTTTTGGAAATGAGAACCAAACGGGCCAGCGGCGAATTCGCTAAATACACCAAAAAAGAGCAATTGCTTTTGGCTCGGGAATTGGATAATCTGGAAAAACTTTTTGGCGGTTTGACATCAATGATTACCTTGCCCAAAGCTCTGTTTGTCGTTGACCCGACTAAAGAAAAAACCGTGGTCGCTGAAGCGCGCCGTAAAAAAATTCCCGTGATTGCTCTGGCTAATTCCGATTGCGACTTCAGTGAAATTGACTGCCCAATTCCCGCCAATGACAGCGCCATAAAAAGCGTTTCGTTCTTCGTCAACGAAATCGTGGAAGCTTATCGGCAAGGAAAGTTAAAAAAACATGATAACCAATGAGCAGATTAAAAATCTCCGTGATAAAACCGGCGTTGCGGTAATGCAATGTAAAAAAGCGCTGGAAGAAGCTAAGGGCGATACTGAAAAAGCCATTCTGATTCTTCGTAAAAAAAGCGGTGACATCGCCGCCAAGAAAAAAGACCGGGTGCTCGGCGCCGGCATCGTTGCCTCTTACATTCACAACAACGCCACCGTCGGCGCGCTAGTGGAACTGCTGTCGGAAACCGATTTCGTGTCCGGCAATGAAGAATTCCGACAAATCGCTCATAATCTGGCTATGCATATAACTGCCGCCAATCCAGAATTCTTGGCGCGCGCCGATGTGTCTGAAAACGAAGTTAAAAAAGTGACGGAATTATTCGCCGATGAAATCAAGGGTAAACCGGCAACTATCAGCGACAAAATTTTGAGAGGCAAAATAGACGCCCATTTCAAAGAACGGGTTTTGCTGGAGCAAGCCTTTATCAAAAATCCGGATTTGACAATTCAGGGTTTGCTGGACGGAGCGATTCAAAAATTCGGCGAAAAAATAACCATCGGCCGCTTCACCCGCTTTTCGGTAAAATAAATCAAAATGATTGCCACCCTAATAATTTTCTACGGTTCCTTAACGCTAATCACTTTGATGGTAGCGCTTAAATGGCTGGAACAAACCAATAGCGTAAAAATTCTAGCGCGATTTAATACCGCCACCGAACCAGTTATAAAAAAAATTGCCGATAGTACAAAAAATAATTTGGCTGGCCACTTGAATATCCGCCGAGTCGGTTTGCTGGCCATCGTTTCCTTGCGAACAATAGAAAAATTTTTGCTTTCGGCCCAAATAAAAATCCGGCGCTGGTCGGAAACCTTGACCAGAAAAGTCCGCTATCATAATCTAAACAAGCCGAAAGGTGTGGCTTCATTCTTCCTAAAAGACATTGCGGACTATAAAAATCATCTGCCCAATCGGTCGACAGGCCTGCCACAACAAAAAAATTTGCCAGAGTAGCTCAGTTGGTTAGAGCAGCTGTTTTGTAAACAGCAGGTCGTCGGTCCGAATCCGACCTCTGGCTTACGGCAACTTTTTCTGATATATTTTCCCTATGGATAAAAACCAAACGGCTGGCCATCTCCACCCAATTTCCAGCGCGATTTTACAAATTCGCGAAATTTTCGCTGAGTTGGATTTTGAAGTAGCCGAAGGTCCGGAACTGGAAGACGAGTGGCACAATTTTGATGCGCTCAATGTACCGAAAGACCACCCATCCAGAGATATGCAGGACACGTTCTGGTTGAAGCAACCAGAAAATTCCCAATTTCTAATTTCTAATTCCCAAAAAGAAAAAAGATTTCTGCTTCGTACTCACACCAGTCCGATACAAATTCGCTATATGGAGCAAAAAATCAAAGAGGGAATTAAACCGCCCTATCGCATCATCGTGCCCGGCAAAGTTTTCCGCAACGAAGCCACCGACACCACTCACGAAGCGCAATTTTTTCAATGCGAGGGACTTTATGTTGATAAAGAAGTGTCGCTAGCGCAACTTAAATGGACACTGCTTCATTTTTTCAGAAAATATTTGGGACAAAATGTGGAGATTCGCTTGCGACCCAGTTTCTTTCCGTTCACCGAACCGTCAGTAGAAGTGGATGTGAAATTCGGAGACAAGTGGCTGGAAATGGTTGGCGCCGGTTTGGTTCACCCGAATGTCTTCAGAGTGGTCGGCTTGGAAGGTTACAATGGTTTCGCTTTTGGTTTCGGACTTGAACGGCTTTTGATGGTTAAACACAACATCCCCGACATCCGCTTATTTTATTCTGGCGATTTGCGTTTAGTCAATCAGTTTTAAAAAATTATGTTAATTTCCTATAACTGGCTTCAGAGATATTTCAAAAAGCACTTACCAACGGCGGAAAAGGTGGCTGAAATTTTGACTTTCTCGGTTTTTGAAGTGGAAAGCGTTGAAAAAATAGATAGTGATTTCATTTTGGATGTTAAAGTTTTGCCCGACCGCGCTTGCTACGCGCTGTCGCACCGCGGTATCGCCCGCGAATTGGCAGCCGCAAAACCAGATTTACAGATGTCAGACATCCGTCATTTACGGATGTCTGACATCTGTAAATTAAAACCTCTGGCAATAAAAATTGGAAACTCCGCTGACTGCCGCCGCTACATTGGCCGCCGCGTTGAAGTTGTGAAGGTTCGACCTTCACAAAATTGGGTAAAAGAATGTCTGGATTCCATTGGCCAGCGCTCAATCAACAATATCGTGGACGCAGCAAACTTCGTGATGTTTGATATGGGCCAGCCGCTTCACGTTTTTGACGCCGACAAAGTGAAGGGCGCTATTCAAATTCGGCGCGCAAAAAGGGATGAAAAAATTATCATGTTGGATGACAAAGAAATCGCTCTTGACTCCGATATTTTAATTATCGCCGACGACGAAGGGCCGCTTGCTATCGCCGGCATCAAAGGCGGCAAAAAAGCCGAAGTAACCAACGAAACAAAAAATTTAATTTTAGAATCGGCCAATTTTCACCCAACGCTAATCAGAAAAACCGCCCGAAAATTTAATCTCCAGACCGACGCCTCCAAACGCTTTGAAAATGAAATTTCGCCGGTTATCGCCCAGACAGCAATGAATGAATTGTCTGCGCTGATTGCCAAAGTTTTGCCCGACGCCAAATTTGGCGAATTAGTGGATAAATATCCCGAACCGACAAAACCCAGAGTAATCAAAATTTCTCCGGATTTGGTTGCTCAAAAACTTGGTATTAAAATTTCCGAAAAAAAAATTAATAATATTCTGACACGGCTCGGTATTGCTGATGGCATTATTCCGTCCGAACGGCTGGATTTACGAGAAGCCGAGAACTTGGTGGAAGAAATCGGTCGGCTTTACGGTTATGACAAAATACCAGCGGCAAAATTACCTGACGCTAAAAAGAAAGTGCCTGCTAATAAAAACTTTTACTGGGGAAACCGCATTAGGCAAACTTTGATTGAACTTGGCTTTTCGGAAGTTATGACTTCTTCTTTTTGCTCAATGGGAGAGATGGAAATAGAAAAATCTTTGGCGTCGGATAAAGCGTTTTTACGAACAGAACTCACCAACCAACTTTTTGCCAGTTTAAAATTTAACACTCTTAACGCGCCATTGCTTGGTTTGAAAGAAATAAAAATTTTTGAAATCGGCAAGGTGTTCCTGGAAAGTGGAGAAGAAACTCATTTAGCTTTTAATAAAATTGCCGAAGCAAAATCGGTTCTTGAAAAGGCACTGAAAATAAAAATTTCTGCCGGGGCGTTCAACGACATTCTGGAAATCAATCTCGGCCCGCTGATTGAAAAACTACCAGAACCAAAAGCCTGGAACATCGCCGAACCGAAAGGCTTAGCCTTTCGGTTCCAGCCAATCTCGCCGTATCCATTTATCGTCCGTGACATCGCGGTTTTCGTGCCAACAGATGTTACAGCGGAAAAACTTTGGGTAGTAATTGAAAAGGGAATTGGCAAAGAAAAAAAATTACTAGTTAATCATTATCTCTTTGACGAATATCAAAAAGCCGACAAAAAATCTCTGGCTTTTCGCTTAATTTTTCAAGCGCCAGACCGCACCCTAACCGATGCCGAGGCCAATAAAATTATGGAACAGGCTGCCGCCGCTGTCTCTCAAAATAACTGGCAAGTCCGGTAGGGAAAAGCTATGGAAAAAATAAATAATATCAGAAATTTTTGTATCATTGCTCACATTGACCACGGCAAAAGTACTTTGGCCGACCGATTTTTGGAATTGACCGGCACGATTGAAAAAAGAAAAATGACCGAGCAAGTTTTGGACCGAATGGAATTGGAGCGAGAGCGGGGGATTACCATCAAGATGAAACCAGTCCGCATGATTTGGCACCCGCCAAATCATGCGGAAGTTCCAGATTCAGAATTCATTCTGAATCTGGTAGATACTCCCGGACATATCGATTTTTCCTATGAAGTGTCACGCGCGTTAAAGGCGGTAGAAGGCGCGCTATTGTTGGTGGATGCCACCCAGGGCGTTCAAGCGCAAACTCTGACCACTTTGGAAATGGCGCGGGAAGCCGGACTTATGATTATCCCCGTCGTCACTAAAATTGATTCGCCGTTGGCTAGAATCGCCGAAACCAAAACGGAAATGGCAAAAATTTTGAATGACGAATCAATGGAAATTTTGGAAGTCTCGGGCAAAACCGGACAAGGAGTGGCGCAATTACTAACAACTATTATTGATAAAATCCCGTCGCCGAAAATTATTAGTGGTAAAAATTTCCGCGGTTTGATTTTTGACTTTAAATACTCAAATCATACTGGTATAACTATTTTCCTTCGAGTTTTTGAAGGAATGATTTCCAAGAAAGATAAATTGGCTTTTGCCGTTAGCCAAAGAAAATTTACACCGATAGATATCGGCGTTTTTACGCCAATGGAAACGCTTGCCGAAACGCTCGGTGCCGGCGAAATCGGCTATATCACCACCGGCATTAAGGAGCCGGGTATCGCTTTAGTCGGCGACACAGTCGTTTCGGCTGATAAAAATTTACCGCCGCTTGAAGGCTATCTCGCGCCCAAACCGGTGGTTTGGGCATCGCTTTATCCGGAAAGCCAAAACCACTGGAACGACTTGCGCCAAGCGCTGGAACGGTTGCGTTTGTCAGATTCGTCTTT
The DNA here is from genome assembly GCA_038056445.1 of Patescibacteria group bacterium. Lineage (GTDB taxonomy): Bacteria > Patescibacteriota > Minisyncoccia > Phycocordibacterales > DSPV01 > 2-02-FULL-44-35. The sequence goes on along the minus strand of JBBUFP010000040.1, from coordinate 5,901 downwards.
TATTCACGAAGAAGAATCGTCAGGAGTTTTGGGCCGCGGCTTCCGTTGCGGTTTCCTCGGCATGCTCCATTTGGAAATCGTCGCCGAACGATTGCGCCGCGAATTTAACTTATCGTTAGTTCTCACTTTGCCCTCCATCACTTATGAAGTTTTGGATAAAAGAAATAAAAAACTAATAATTTATTCACCCAGTCAATTTCCGGCCGATGGCGACATTCAAAAAATTTTTGAGCCCTGGGCAAAAATAAAAATAATCACGCCCGCTGATTATCTCGGTGAAATAATTCAGCTGGTCCACCGCCACGAAGCGACAATCAATCAAACCGAAACTTTCAGCGGCAATCGCAACTCACTGGAATTGGAAATGCCTTTGCGAGAATTAATGCGCGATTTTTTTGATGAAATAAAAAGCGCCACTTCCGGCTTTGCTTCATTGTCTTACAAAATCATTGAGTCTCAAGAAGCTGATGTCGCTAAACTGGAAATTCTGGTCGCCGAGGAATCAGTGCCGGCTTTTGCCAGAATTGTCTCGCGGGCGCGACTCCAAGAAGAGGCGGAAGCGGCGGTGGAAAAACTTTATAAAATTTTACCGCGGCAATTATTCACTGCCAAAATTCAAGCCAAAGCGCTCGGGCGAATCATCGCCTCGCGCACCCTCAAAGCTCTGCGCAAAGATGTGACGGGTTACCTTTACGGCGGCGATATTAGCCGCAAACGAAAACTTTGGGAACAACAAAAAGAGGGCAAAAAACGATTAAAAGAGCAGGGTAAAGTCAACATCCCACCGACAGTCTTTTTGAAAATGATTAAGAAGGATTAAAAAAACAGTCCGGGAATATAAAGCAAAACCATACTGATAGAAACCAGAATGCCTAGCACTATCCAAATCGCCCTAAATCTTTTTTTATTTTGTTGGGAAAAAAGCATTGCCATTTTATGATATCATATTAGCGCCATGTTGCCAAAAACATTTTACACTCACTGGAAAATCGCGGTCCTGGTAATTCTAGTGATACTCGTCGGACGGGCGGTTTTCAATATTTACGGCCGTTATCAAGACAGCCGCGCCAGTTTAGCGTTAGCGGAAAAAGAATTGGCGGCAATGGAAAATAAAGAAACGGCATTAGAAAAAACCACGACTAAATTGAAAACCGAACAGGGGATTGAAGAAGCCATCCGACAAAAATATCAAGTCGCCAAAGACCATGAACAACTGATTGTGATTGTCAACGACGAACAGGAAAAACTGATTGAGACGCCGGATAAACCGGGTGGAATTTGGCAATCGGTCTTAAAATTTTTTGGTTATAGGCGGAATTAGTTTAGTGGCAAAACGAGTGCTTCCCAAGCATTAGACGCGAGTTCGATTCTCGCATTCCGCATAATAATCTGCTATATTAATTTTAATAACTTTATGAAAGTAATAATTTATTCCACCACTACTTGTATGTATTGCCAAAGGGCGAAAGAATTTTTTAAAGAGCACAACATCAAATACGAAGAATTTGATGTCGGTAATGATTTAGAAAAAAGGCGCGAGATGGTGGAAAAAAGCGCTCAGATGGGCGTGCCGGTAATCCAAGTAGGCGATGAAATCATCGTTGGTTTCAACAAAGCGCTGCTTTTGGAATTATTGAAAATATAGTTCTACGAAAATAAAAATTTAATTTTGCCCTTAGCAGGAATTGCACCCGCATCTACCCCTTAGGACGGGGTTGTTCTATCTGTTGAACTATAAGGGCGCTCTGCTATAATATACCCGATATGGATGAAAATGAAAGAGAACTTTTGGAGCGAACTTACGAATTAACCAAAGACACCAATGATAAAGTGTCGCGACTTTATCGGAGTTATAAGTGGGGTAGAGCATTCAAGATTTTTTATTGGGTGGTGATTGTCGGCATATCAGTCGGCGCTTACTGGCTGATTCAGCCATATATTGAACAACTCGGGCAGGTCTACGGCGGCTTGAGCGACACGGTCAACAATATTCACGACACCAGCCAAAATTTGCTGAATTTTTAAATTGGTTGTAATGTAAAGTGAAAATAAAAAGCCGAGGTAGCTCAGTGGTAGAGCGTCCGCCTGAAGAGCGGTAGGTCGCCAGTCCGATTCTGGCCCTCGGCAAATCTTTTTGATATTTTTGATATAAGAGAGGGGAGGCTAGTTTTTTGTTATGTATTTAATAATATCCGTGTCGCACAATATACATTTTGCGCAATACCAGCTCTAATTCCCGCGATAGCAAAAGTTAGAGTAATTTTATGACCTTCCCCCAAACCCAACTCAAACCGGCTTTGGTAGTATCCCAAACATAAGTAATATTTTTTTGAATCAGCGGTGATTTGACGCGCTCTTCAACATCCACGCCAAACAAACTCAAAATCACGATGGAAATTATTATCGTCACAATCATTTGCACAAACCCTCCCCTATTTTTATTTTTGTTCATTTCATAAATCATAAATACTGCAATGGATTCAAATACGCCTTCGGGTCGGCAATCGGCATCCGATAAGTGCCACCGCAAACTTTACTTTGCCGATTTGCCACTTGAACGCCTTGAGTGGCGTAAACCGTAAAATGAAGATGTGGCCCGGTGGCGTAACCGGTCGCGCCGCTGTAGCCAATCACCGCGCCGGTCGCCACTGGTTCTCTTTCACTGATTTTTATCAGCGATAGGTGAGCATAAAGGGTTGACAAACCATTGAAATGTTCCAATAAAATCCATCGGCCGTAAGAAGCCCCCGGGCAAACTTGGTCGGTGTCGCCGATACCCTTCACTACCCCAGTTAACGCCGCTTTAACTGGCGTGCCAATTGAAGCCCGGAAGTCCACGCCATTGTGACCGTAACCATTATACACCGTCGGATTAGCCAAAGAAAATGAAGTCAAGCCGAATTTTTGAGTGATTGAAATGCTATCCAACGGCCAATACAAAACGCCAAGACCGGCCTGCGGAATTTTCGTCGGGTCAATGGCAATGTTTAATTCCGATTCAAATTCCCCCAGTTCTCTTTCAAACGCTTCTTTTAGCGCCAATTTTTCTGCTAAGGTCTTTTTATAATTAGCTTCTTTGCTTTTAGTCGCCGAGAGCAAAGTATTGGTTTCTTTTTTATTATATTCAATGATAGCTTTTTGGTCAGTAAGATTGCCGCGGAAAGTCACCAAGTTTTTCCTTTTGGCTTCCTCCGCTCTTTTATCCATTTCCAAACCAACTTTCAGTTCCTTAATCGCCGTCAGCGCTTCGCCAACACCGGCTTTGAGCTGGCTCATTGCCTCCAAATCGTTCCAGAGCGTTGAAAATTTTCCACTAAGCGCCGTTTCCACAAAAGTATTCAATTCCAGTTGATTAATTTGGCGAATGGCATCGGCGATTTCCGCCCGCCGGGCAAAAATATCGGCTTCTTTTTGGGCAATAGCCAAACCCAGTTCTTCAATGCTCAAGGACGCGGTGGTAATCCGATTTTCCGTTACTTTCAACTCGGCAGTGAGTTTTTTTCTGGTATTTTCCAATTCGTTGATTTTCGCCTGCAAGGTCTGCTTTTCCGCTCCGGCCGTCAATAGCTTTTCTTGGTAAGCAACGATTTCCTTTTCCAAATCGGCGATGGCATTATTGCGTTCGGAAATTTTCAATCGTAACTCATCAATAGTCGCGGCACTACTGAAAAAAGGTATAACAAAAATAAAAATTGCCAAAAAAATTATTTTCATTCCAATATATTTATCGCTTTGTCAATACGAATCAAGGACTGCTCTTTTCCTAAAATTTCCAAAAGCGCCAACGGGTCAGGCGATTTTTCCCGACCGGACAATGCCACCCGCAAGGGCCACAAAACCTCGCCTCTCCCCTCTTTTTCCGCCAAAGCCATCAATCTATCTTTTATCTCTTTGGAGGCGAAGCCTCCAAGGGAGGCTTCGCCTCCTAAATCGCCTCTTAAAATTTCCCGAATTTTGATAAGACGCTCGCGCGTTCGATTTTCATCTTTATCTTTTTTCCACAAAAGTAACTCCTTCGGATATTCCGGTGCTTGGAAAAAATATGCCAGCTCTCCCCTTTCCGCCATCTCCTTTATATCTCCGAACTTACTAATCCGCTCCAACACAATCGGCGCGATTTTATCCAAAATTTCTTTTGTCTTATTATCTTCTCTCAATCTCAAAATTTTCTTGACTTCATTAGAAATTAGAAATTGGACATTAGAAATTTTCTTAAGATGTTCCCTATTCAGCCATTCCAACTTTTCCACATTAAAAATTGCCCCGCTTTTCTGGACTTTTGCCAAATCAAAAAGCTCAATCAGTTCCGCCATTGAGAAAATCTCGCGCTCATCGCCCGGGTTCCAACCAAGCAAAGCTAGATAATTTACCAGCGCTTCCGGCAAATAACCCTGTTCCCGATAAAAAGCTATTGAAACGGTTTCGCCGTGCTGGCGTTTGGAAAGTTTAGCTCGGTCAGGCGCGAGTATCAAGGGAATATGGGCGTAACTTGGTAGTTCGCCGCCCCTGTCCGTCGATGAGGCGGAAAGCGCTTGCCAAATCAAAATCTGGCGCGCTGTATTGGAGATGTGGTCTTCGCCGCGAATGATATGAGTGATGCCCATTTCCCTATCGTCCACCACATTTGCAAAATGAAAAATCGGCTCGTCCAAACTTTTAGCAATCACGAAGTCGCCCAGTTCTTTGGTGTCAAACGAAATTTCGCCTTTTATTAAATCGTTGAAAACAATTTTCTGACCAAGATTTTTGAAACGAATGACCTGCTTCCTATCCCCTTCACTCTCCTCTGACACATACGCCACCCCATTTTCCAAAAGTTCCCGCAAATATTTTTTGTAAATTTCCAAGCGTTCCGACTGACGGAAAAATTCATCGTGCTTTATGCCTAACCATTCCAAATTTTCCAAAATATCCTTTTCGTATTCCGGTTTGTCTCGCTCCTTATCGGTATCTTCTATCCGCAAAATAAATTTTCCGGCGTTTTTTCTGGCGAATAAAAAATTAAACAACGCCGTCCGCGCACTGCCCAAATGTAAAAACCCCGTCGGCGACGGCGCGAACCGCACCCTTACTGTTTTTTCTGTCATAGCCGTATTTTAGCACAAACCAATTAAACCAAACCAATATCAATTCTCAAATTTGACGGATGTCTGACATCTGTAAATTTACAGTTTTGGCAAAAATCCTTAAATTTTTTCGCACTGGTAAAAATTTCCCCGAGCAAATCCTTATCCAAAATTACAGAATATTCTCTGCCCCCACTATAATCAGCTAAACTACAAAAAGGATAATCAGTTGCCCACTTCCAAGCATCATCAAAATTTTTCATCGCTCCTTCCAAGCCACCTTTCGGATAAAGTTCAAAAGTGTTTTTTGCCATTACATAGGCTCCGACATAACGCAAGTATTCATCGGAATCAATTGTTCTACTCTTGTAGGCGCCCTGAAAAATGCTTCCTTTCTCTTGATATTTTTCATTAAAATATCTTGTCATACTCTCTCCCAGTTTCTTCATAAACAAGGAAACTCCTCCATCTTTTATCTCCTTCAAAATTAAATGAAAATGATTTGGCATTAAGCAATAGGCAAGAATTTTTACCAGTGGCCGCCTGGTGGGCAAATCCACCGGCCAACTAAACATTCCTTGCTTCTTAGTCCTTCTTTCCCAATTTTCATCGGCAAATTCGTTATTCATATAAAAAAGCAGGCGAACGAAACGCCATTGATCTGATTTATTCTTGGTAATATCCATACCTCGCCCACCACGTTTGACAACATGGACAAATGAATCAACCGTAAATGATTCCACTCTCATAACCATAACTCTATTGTATCACACTTGATTGACGGATGTCTGACATCTGTAAATTATCTACCAAGATTGTAAAGTTGGAGAACTTC
>JBBUFP010000039.1:0-1926 GCA_038056445.1 Patescibacteria group bacterium | reverse complement strand
GCAAAGTGTATAATTACAACATTTTGAAAAAAATTCTTGGATAAACAAATGAGAGATAAATACAACTTCACACCGCTGGCAGGTAGCACTAACGGAGAACTTGTTTTTATAGAAAAATAAAAAATTAGCAGATATTTGCTATCGCCAGTATCTGCTGAAAATTTATCGTTTGAAATTTTACTCCATCAAAAGCAAAAGAAACATCAAGGCGAAGCCGAGAAGCATAGCGAGTGATTGGAAGAAAGATTTTTTGAAACCGCTAATTTTGTGAAGTTCCGGCACGATATCAGCGCCAGCGATGTAAATAAAGCCACCAGCGGCAAAAGCCAGCGCGAAGGGCACAAATTTTTCCGCGCCAGCGCCCAAAATGAACACCGCCAACACGCCGAGCGCCGCCGCTAAAGCCGATAAAAAATTGAAAAACAACGCTCGCTTTTTGCTCCAACCGGAATGAAGCAACAAGCCAAAATCGCCGATTTCCTGGGGAATTTCGTGAATGACAACGGCAATGGTTGTCGCCAAACCTACCGGCAAAGACACCAGATAACTCGCCGCGATAATTACGCCGTCAATAAAATTGTGAACCGAGTCGGCGACCATCACGATTGTCCCCAACGGCTTGCGGCAATGGTCATGGCTGGAAAGCGTTTCAACGCATTCTTCCACTTGGCCGTGCGAATGATGCCAGTGGAGAATTTTTTCCAAAATAAAAAACAAAAATATGCCGACGATTATCGCTAAAGACATCGCCGGCACATTGCCCGTTTCAAACGCTTGGGGAATTAAATGAACGAAAGCGTCGCCGAACAGCGCGCCGGCGGATAAACTCACTAAATAAAAAACTATCGTTCGCAAAGTCCGGTCATTCAAAGACAGAGTCAGAACGCCGATCAACGACACGGCGCTAACCGCGAGCACGCTCAACAAAGAATATAGAAAAGCTTCAGTCATTGCGTAAAAGATGAAACGATACTACTATACTAGTGTTTACTAATTATACAAACATATGGAACCACAGCCAACCAACAAATTTGCGATACCAGTAGCTATCGTCATTGCCGGCGCTTTGATTGCTGTCGCCCTTTATTTTAACAACACCAAAAGCATTGAGCCAAACGCCGCTGACAAGCAAAAAGAAAATCAAGAATTAGTAACTGGAAAAATTGACATCGCGGCAATTTCGGCAACAGACCACCTCTTGGGCAATCCTGACGCCAAAGCAATAATGGTAGTTTACTCGGACACCGAATGCCCGTTTTGCAAATCATTTCATCCCACCACCAAAAAAATTATTGACATTTACGGCAAAGACGGCCGGGTAGCACTCGTCTATCGCCACTTCCCTCTTTACAAACCGGACCCTTATGGCCGAATCCTTCACGCCAAAGCCGGCAAAGAAGCCGAGGCGCTGGAGTGCGCCAATGAGCTTGGTGGCGAGGTGACATTTTGGAAATATTTGGACCGGATTTTTGAAATCACCCCGTCCAATGACGGACTGGACCCGACCGAACTGCCAAAAATTGCCGAGTTCGTCGGCTTGAACAAAACTACCTTCACCAGTTGCCTTGACAACAACAAATACGCCGACTTTGTCAGTAAATCCTACGACGAGGCATTGGTTGCTGGCGCACAAGGCACGCCTTACACCGTCATTGTTTTGAAAAATAAAGTCGGGGAGGCGGCAAAAACAGAATTACAAAAGTTGGCTGCTCCGTTCCCGGCTGGCACAATTTTCGCTGCTGATGATGGCTTAAAAGTTGCCATCAGCGGTGGTGTGCCTTACATTATCCTTGAGCAAATTATCCAAATTGTTTTGAAATAAAAAGATAAAAATGCTATAACTGGCGGCAAGGCCTCATCGTCTAGCCTGGTCTAGGACGCCAGGTTCTCATCCTGGAAACTCGGGTTCAAATCCCGATGGGGTCA
>JBBUFP010000038.1:3918-12090 GCA_038056445.1 Patescibacteria group bacterium | reverse complement strand
ATGGCGAAAAAATCAGTCATAGCCCGAGCGCTTAAAAAACCAAAATTCAGCAGCCGGATTGTTCGGCGCTGTTTCCGTTGCGGTCGAAAAAACGGCTTTATGAGGGATTTTGGCTTGTGTCGAATTTGTTTTCGCGAATACGCCAACGAAGGCATGATTCCCGGCATCAAAAAATCTTCTTGGTAAAATCATGGTAAAAGATAATTTATCCAATTTCATAGTCGCTTTGAAAAACGCTGACCGCGCTGACAAATCGTCGGTGTTGTTTCCGCAATCAAAATTAATCCTGGCCGTCGCTGAAGTGTTGCGGCGAGCCGGCTTTGTAAAATCCTTCGCCAAGAAAAACAAGAAGCGCGGCAAATTCGTGGAAGTGGAATTATTAAAAAAAGCGAGCGGGTCAGCCATCAAAGGCCTCAAGCGAATTTCCACCAGAGCTAAAAGAATCTATCGTCGCACAACGGAACTGTGGCCGGTTAGAAGCGGTTTCGGCACGACGGTTATTTCCACCAATCAAGGTCTTTTAACGGACAAGGAAGCGCGCAAACAAAAACTCGGCGGCGAGGTTTTGTTTGAAGTGTGGTAATTTTTAATATGTCTAGATTAGCAAAAAAACCAATTCCCGTTCCGGATAAAGTGTCCGTCAAGATTAACGGCGCCACAATCACTGTAACTGGTCCGGCCGGTGAAGTTAGTCGACAGTTTTACCCGGACATTACTATTATCTTGAAAGACAATACTATCGTGCTAACGCCTAAAACTGAAACAAATAAAACAATGGCGCTTTGGGGCACTTACGGCTCCGAAATAAAAAGTATGCTCAAAGGCGTAGTTATGCCATTCACAAAAAAATTGATAGTGGAGGGCATTGGTTTTAAATCGGAAGTCAAAGGCAGTGAATTAGTTTTTTCTCTCGGCTTCACTCATCAGGTAAAAATACCGATTCCCAAAAATATCAGCGCCATGGCGGTAAAAAACATTATAACGGTTGTTGGTGTGGATAAAGAATTGGTTGGTCGTTTTGCGGCTGAAATCAGAGACCTCAAAAAACCGGAACCATACAAAGGCAAGGGCATTCATTATGAAGGCGAGGTGATTAGGAGAAAAGAAGGCAAGAAGACGGTTTAAAGAAATTTATAATGTCTAAAAAACAAGACGAAAAAAGAATAAGAAAACATAAGAAGATTCGGGCAAAAATCACCGGCACCGCCGAACGGCCGCGCTTATCAGTTTTCAAATCCAATAAATATCTTTATGCTGAAATTATTGATGATGTTGCTGAACGAACTTTAGCGGCGGCTTCATCTTTGGAATTTGATAAAAAAGTTAAGGACGAAGCGCGGGCAGTCGGCCAGCTCGTCGCCCAACGAGCCAGTGAGAAAAAAATCAAAAATATAGTTTTTGACCGCGGCGGTTATATTTACACCGGCAAAGTGAAAGCCTTGGCCGACGGCGCGCGCGAAGGCGGTTTGGTTTTTTAGAAAAATTTTGATAAGTATCATGACTGAACAACCAGGAATAAAAAAAGAAGGAGTAATGGCCAGACCGCCGAAAAATGTTTTTCGCCGCCATGGTCGCGGTCAAACACGCGATGGCCGCGTTAAATCGGAATTTGACCAAAAAACCCTTGAGGTCCGAAGAGTGACACGGGTCGTTGCCGGCGGTAAACGCTTTAATTTTAGCGCCGCTTTAGTGATAGGTAATCGCAAGGGCTCGGTCGGTATTGGCCTTGGCAAAGGCGCCGATACTGCTTTGGCTATTGACAAAGCGACTAGGGATGCCAAGAAAAATTTGGTCAAAATCAACTTGACGAAAACCGGCTCCATTGCCCATCGAGTGGAAGCGAAATATTCCAGCGCTATCGTCATGCTGCAACCTTCGCCCGGCCGCGGCCTTATCGCCGGCAGCGCCGTGAGAATCGTCGTTGAATTGGTCGGCATCAAGAGTATCGTCGGTAAAATTTTTTCCGGCAGTAAAAATAAATTAAATATCGCCCGCGCCACTATTAAAGCGCTCTCGGAATTACCAGACCCTAACCAAAACCATGCAATTTCACAATCTTAAAAGAATCCACCCCAACAAACGCTCCGTGGCTGTCGGCCGCGGCGGCCGACGCGGCAAGACCTCGGGCCGCGGCGGTAAAGGTCAAACCGCCCGCGCTGGCCACAAAGTTAGGCCGGAAATTCGCGATTTGATTAAAAAATTGCCCAAACTGCGAGGCCGCGGCAAAAATATCAACCGGAGTTTTGAAAAAAGACCGGTGATTTTAAATATTGATATTTTGGAAAAAAAATTCGCCGAAGGTGAGACAGTCAATCCGGCCAGCCTAATTGCCAAAAACTTGCTTCAAGCGGTAAGTGGGCGATTGCCTAAGGTCAAAATTCTTGGTAACGGCCAACTCTCCAAAAAGTTAATTATTGAGAATTGTTTACTTTCCCAAAGCGCCAAAACGGCTATTGAAAAAGCTGGCGGTTCTGTTAAAAATTAGTATCATTGGTAAAATTCGTATATTGGTATCATGTTAAGCAAATTTTTTGAAAAATTAAGGCTGATGCTTCAAGACAAAGTGCTCCGCCAACGAGCGCTGTTCACTTTAGTAATTCTAGTGATTTTCCGGATGTTAGCCGCTATTCCCATTCCCAGCATTGACCACGAAAAACTGGCGGCTTTTTTTTCCAACAATCAATTCCTGGGACTTTTGGATATTTTTTCCGGCGGCGGTCTTTCCAATCTATCCATTGTGATGCTCGGCGTTGGACCTTACATCACTGCCTCTATCATTATGCAGCTTTTGACTATGATGTCGCCGAAATTGAAAGCGCTTTATCACGAAGAAGGCGAGGCTGGCCGAAAAAAATTCAGCCAATGGTCGCGGTTGTTATCGGTGCCGCTCTGTATAGCCAACGGCCTTGGATTTTTACTGCTTCTTCAAAAACAAGGGGCGATTCCGGATGTCGGCACTTTCAGTTTTATTGTTAATATCTTGACTATTTCCGCCGGCTCCATGCTTTTGATGTGGCTAGGTGAATTGGTAACGGAGTTCGGCATTGGCAATGGTGTATCTTTAATAATTTTCGCTGGCATTGTCTCTCGAATTCCTTCAACGCTTAGTCAACTAGCTTTTACTTTTGACCCAGCGCAAATTCCAACTTATCTCGCTTTTCTAATGGCGGCCTTAATAATAATTTTTGGCGTGGTCTTTATCACTGAAGCCGAACGGCCAATACCGATTACTTACGCCAAGCGGGTGCGGGGTATGAAAGTCTACGGCGGCATTTCCACCTATTTGCCGTTGCGTGTCAATCAAGCCGGTGTTATTCCAATTATTTTCGCCTTGTCTATTTTACTTTTACCGCAAATGGCTTTGAATTTTCTGGCGACCATCAACAACGCAACCGTTAAAGCAATTAGTGATTTTATTTTGAACATTTTAAGCAACCAGTGGTTTTATGCCGCCGCTTATTTCATTTTGGTTTTTCTATTCACTTACTTTTACACGGCGGTAACTTTTGACCCCGATTCCATTTCCACCAACTTGCAAAAATCCGGCGCTTTCATTCCTGGCGTTCGACCGGGCAAACCAACATCGGAACACATTGCCAATGTTTTAACCCGCATTACTTTGGTGGGCGCGTTGTTTCTTGGTGTTATCGCTGTTTTGCCCTTGGTGATGCAATCTATTACAGGAATGACCTCGCTCGCCATCGGCGGCACCGCTCTGCTCATCGTCGTTTCAGTGGTCATTGACCTAGTCAAAAAAATAGAGGCGCAAGTTTCTATGAGAGAGTATTAAAACTTGTAACTTTTTGTTGCGGTCAGATTTCTGGTATCATTATTTATTATGAAAAAATCACGCTACACATTTCGAATAATTATTGAGCCAGATGGTAAAGGTTATCATGGTTTTGTCCCGATTTTGAAAGGTTTACATACTGGTGGCAAGACAATAAAAGAAACGAGAAAAAATTTAGACGAAGCCATTCAGTGCCATATTGAAGGTTTATTGAAAGATGGCGAATCAATTCCGCGCGATGAGGACACTTTTGAGTTTATCCGTTCTTTTACTTTGGAAGATTTTCCTCTAAAAACTTATGCCTAAACTACCAATTCTGCGTGCTCGAGAATTAATCAAAACGCTAAATAAGTTGGGTTTCAAGTTGTATCATCAAGTTGGTAGTCACGCCCAATTTAAGAACACGAAAGGAGCCAAAATAACCGTACCGGTTCACGGAAAAAAAGAAATCGGTAAAAAAACTTTAAAAGGCATTATTAATGATTTGGGTATAACTGTTGAAGAATTTATAAAACTTTCTAATTAAATTTATGTCTCCCCAGACTTTTATTTTCTACGGCCGGTCGGGTTGCGGTAAAGGCACGCAGGCTGATTTGCTGATTAAATATTTGATGGAAAAAGAACCAAGCCGCCGGACTCTTTATCTAGAAACGGGAAAATTGCTCCGCGAGTTCGCGCTTGAATCCGGCTTTACGAATGAGTTGGTTAAAAATGTTTTGGACCGAGGCGGGCTACTGCCGGAATTTATGCCGATTTTCGTCTGGAGTAAATTTCTGGCGGATAAAATTCACGGCGATGAACATTTAGTTTTTGACGGCGTTTGCCGCCGACCACCGGAAGCGCCGATTTTAGATTCGGCTCTGAAATTTTATAAACGCGACAAACCTATTGTAATTTTAATTGATGTATCCAAGGATTGGGCAAAAGAGCGACTCTTGGAACGCCATCGGAGCGATGATGACTCGACAGAGATTGAAAGGCGACTGGCTTGGTATGAAGCAGATGTGGTGCCAACTTTGAAATTTTTTGAAAACAATCCCGACTACCGTTTTGTGCGAATCAACGGCGAACAAACCATAGAAAAAGTCCATCAGGAAATAATTAAAGAAATTTCTTATTTATGATTACCATAAAAAAACTCGAGGAGATTGCGATTTTGCGCGAAGGCGGGAAGCGGCACGCGGAAATTTTGCGGCAAGTGCCCGCGGCGGCCGCCCCGGGCGCGACCGCCGCTGCACTTAATTCTTTGGTGGAAAAATTAATCAAAGAAAACGGCGACCAAGCGGCTTTTTTGGGCTATACGCCTAAGGGCGCCAAGCGGCCTTATCCGGCTTCGCTTTGCGTTTCAGTCAATGATGAAGTGGTGCACGGTATTCCTAATGAAAAAGAAAAAATTTTAAAAGAAGGCGATATTGTTAGTTTGGATTTAGGTTTGCGGCATAACGGCTTATTCACCGACGCGGCAGTTACCGTGCCGGTTGGCGAAGTTGATGAGCCGGCAAAAAAACTAATTGAAACAACTAAAAAAGCATTAGCGATTGGCATCGCCACGGCGCAGGTTGGAGGTTATATTGGCGACATCGGCTCGGCGATTGAAAAATTCGTTAAACCTTTTGGTTACGGCATCGTTCGAGATTTGGCTGGTCACGGTGTTGGTTACGCCATCCATGAGCCGCCGTTTGTTCCAAATTTTGGCGAAAAAGGTAAAGGTAAAAAACTTTTACCCGGCATGGTTTTAGCGATTGAGCCGATGCTGAATGAGGGCACGGAGAAAGTTGTGCTGGACGAAGATGGTTACACTTACCGCACCGCCGACGGCAAACGCAGCGCCCATTTTGAACACACCATTGTCATCACCGAAACTGGCGCCGAGATTTTGACATCTTAAGCTTCTTTTGCTATCTTATTTAACACGAATGAGTCGCACTGACTCTTTTTTATTCGTATTGATATGAAATTTATCGTTGCGAAAAAAGTGAATATGACCGAAGTGTTCGGCCAAGACGGCAAAAATTATCCGGCGACGATTTTACGCGTACCGGTGATGGCCGTTAATTTGCTTAAAACTGTTAAAAAAGACGGCTACAGCGCGGTCCAAATCGGTTATGGCGACAAGAAAAAAGGCTTTAAGGAATATCGACTGGCGACCGACGCTCAAGCTCCGACAGTTGCAGTTGGCGACAAAATTGACGCTTCAATTTTTCAAACCGGTGAATTGGTAACCGTTTCAGCAATTTCCAAAGGCAAAGGTTTTCAGGGGGTGGTAAAACGGCACGGTTTCAAAGGCGGTTCGCGCACTCATGGTCAAAAACATTCGGAAAGAGAACCGGGAGCGATTGGCGGCGGCGCGCGGGCCGGCGGCCGAGTAGCGAAAGGTATGCGCATGGCTGGCCGAATGGGCGGTGACAGGATTACCGTAAAAAATTTGCCAGTGCTAAAAATTGATACGGCTAAAAGTGAAATTTATTTAGGCGGTGCGGTGCCGGGTCGGCGCGGCACTCTCGTAGAAATTAAAGGCTAAAATGGAATCCATTATTTACAACCAAAAAGGCGAAGAAACGGGCAAGATGAAATTGCCGGCGGAGGTTTTTGGTGTGCCCTGGAATCCCGACCTGGTCCATCAAGTCGTTGCTTCAATGATTGAAAGTAGCCGTAAACCTTACGCTCACACCAAGACCCGCGGCGAAGTGCGTGGTGGCGGTAAAAAACCCTGGCAGCAAAAAGGCACTGGCCGCGCCCGGCACGGCTCTATCCGCTCGCCCTTGTGGAGCGGCGGCGGCGTGGCTCATGGTCCGCGGCAAAATGAAGAAAATTTTTATCGCAAAGTTAATAAAAAAATGAAAGCGGCGGCGCTCCGCGCCATTTTTTCAGCCAAAGCTCGCGACGGGGAAATTCTTTTGGTGGAAAATATCGTCCTCAAAGAACCAAAGGCCCGCGAAGCTAAAATGGTTGTTTCCGCTTTAGCAAAAATTAAAGGTTTTGGCGGCTTATTGGCAAAAAAAACCAACGCCGCGCTTATGGTTTTGCCGACGAAGGACGAAAAAATCAGCCGCGCTTTTAGTAATTTTTCCAATTTAGCGGTAATGGAAGCGAGAAATTTGAATCCAGTCGCCCTCTTAAATTATAAATTCCTGATGTTCGTTAAACCTCAAGCAATCACATGGCTAATGTCAAAATAATTCGTCCGCGAGTAACCGAAAAAGCCACGACTGTTGCCGAAAACGGCGTTTATGTTTTTGAAGTGGAAAAAGACGCGAATAAAAAAGAAATCGCCGCCGACATTAAAAATCTTTACAAGGTCTCGCCGGTAAAAATCAATGTTGTGAAAATTCCCCGCAAACAAGTGTTTGTTCGCGGTAAAAAGGGTTTTAAGGCCGGCGGCAAAAAGGCCTATGTGTATCTCAAGAAAGGGGAGAAGATAGAGATAATTTAAAAATATGAAATCCTATAAACCAACATCCAAATCACGGCGGCATATGACCAATGTTTCTTTCAAGTCATTTTTAACCGCCAGTCAGCCGCATAAAGCTTTGACCAGCGGTTTTCAACGCGCCGTCGGCCGAAACAATAAGGGCCGATTGACGACGCGCCATAAAGGCGGTGGCCACAAACGGCTTTATCGCGCTCTTGATTTTGTTTTTGATAAAAAAGATATTCCGGCAAAAATTGAGACGATTGAATACGACCCGAACCGCACCGCTTTCATCGCTTTGGTTTTATACAAAGATGGCGAGCGGCGCTATGTGGTGATACCGCAGGGTTTGAAAGTCGGTGATTCTTTTATTGTTTCGGAAAAAGCGCCGCTAAAAATCGGCAATCGTTTGCCGTTATTTAAAATTCCGGTCGGCACTTTTGTCTATAATGTTGAAACCAAACCATTAGCCGGCGGCGTTTTGGCGCGTTCGGCTGGCAATTACGCCGAAGTGGCGGCAATTGAAGATAATTTCGTTACTTTGAAAATGCCGTCCACCGAAGTTCGAAAAGTGCTGGCGAAATGTTGGGCGTCAATCGGCGCCGTTTCCAACGAAGAAAATTGGCTGATTAATATCGGCAAAGCCGGTCGCTCGCGCTGGTATGGCATTAGGCCGACAGTGCGCGGCACGGTAATGAATCCGGTTGACCACCCACACGGCGGCGGCGAAGGCAAGCAAGGGCGCGGCCGACGGCGCGAAGTCAATATCTACGGCAAACCAACCGGCAAAGGCCAAAAAACCCGCAACCCCAACAAATATTCCAATCCCTTCATCATCTCCCGCCGGAGGGTGGGAAAGAAAAAAGAGTAAGATTGATAAAGGATATTCAATACAGCGAGGGTAAACTACTATTTGACATAAAAGCCCTTTTTGCTAGTATGTTGTCGAGCTCTTAGGCCAGAGCTTTTT
>JBBUFP010000038.1:1351-3818 GCA_038056445.1 Patescibacteria group bacterium | reverse complement strand
GACATAAAAGCCCTTTTTGCTAGTATGTTGTCGAGCTCTTAGGCCAGAGCTTTTTGTTTCTAAATATGACCAGATCGCTAAAAAAGGGGCCGTTCGTGGACGAACGGTTGCTTAAAAAAATTGCCGGCAAGAAACCCGAACAAACCGGGGTCATTAAAACCTGGGCGCGAGCCTGCCAAATCGCACCGGAAATGGTCGGTTTCAAATTCGGCGTTCATAACGGCCGCGAGCATATTGAGGTGTTTATTACCGAAGATATGGTCGGCCATCGGTTAGGCGAATTTTCACCAACGCGGAAATTTATCAGGCACGGGGGCAAGATGCAAAAAGAATTAGAAGCGAAAAAGAAAGAATCGGAAATCGCCGCCGCCCAAGCCGCCAAAACCGCACCCGCCGCCACGACCGAAAAGAAAACATAAAAATCATGATTACCGCCAGCTTAAACAATTATCGCCAGTCGCCGAGAAAAGTTCGTCTCGTAGCTGATTTCGTGCGGGGCAAAAAAGTGGAGCGGGCTTTAACGACCCTTAGTTTTTTCAGCAAAGCCGCCGCTTCGCCAGTCAAGAGTGTTATTGAATCAGCGGTCGCCAATGCCAGTGAAAATTTTAAAGTGGCCAAGGATAAATTATTTGTCAAAGAAATCCGGGTGGACGCCGGTCCGACCTTAAAACGACTGATGCCCCGCGCTCGCGGCACCGCTAACCGCATTAAGAAACGCACCAGCCGCATCACGGTTGTTCTAGATGAACAAAATGATTTATCAAAAGCTAACGAAGCTGTAAGCTAGTGAAGCTATAAGCTGTTTATAATGTCCCACACCGTTCATCCATATGCTCATCGTTTAGGCATCATTCGCGACTGGAAGTCGCGCTGGTTTGGTGTCCGAGAACAATACCGAGATTTTTTGAAACGCGACATTATGTTGCGCGAGTTTCTAGCTAAACGCCTGCGCGGCCTTTTTGCTGGTTTGGTGGAAATTGAACGAGGTCCAAAAACTATCAGAGTGATTATTAAAACCGCGCGGCCCGGCTTGTTAATCGGCCGAAGCGGCGATGGCTCGGTGAAATTGCGCGCGGAAATTCTTAAGGAAATGAATCGGCTTAAATTATCATTTGACAAGAACTTCAAATTGGACATTGAGGAAATCAAATCGCCGGAATCCAACGCGGCGGTGGTCAGTCAGATGATTGCCGAGAGCTTGGAAAAACGCCTGCCATTTCGTCGAGTAATGAAACAGACGATTGAAAAGGTAATGGCTAACCGCGATGTGAAAGGCGTGCGTTTGGTGCTCTCCGGCCGACTCGGCGGCTCTGATATCGCTCGTCAAGAAGAACTGAAAAAGGGCCAAGTGCCGTTGCAAACCTTGCGAGCCGATATTGATTTTGCCCGCGAAAAAGCCCATATGACTTATGGCGACATCGGTATCAAGGTTTGGATTTTCCGTGGCGAAGTTTTTTCTGATAAAGGAAAAGTTCGGAAGAGTAATTAGAAATTAGTAATTAGAAATTTCTTATCATGTTGCTTCCCAAAAAAGTAAAATATCGCAAATGGCAAACCAAGCGCGTTAATCCTAAAAAAAGGCGGGTGGAAACGCGCGGCACAACGGTGGCTTTTGGTTCATTTGGTTTGAAAGCGCTGGAAGTTGGCCGACTCAAATCCGAACAGCTGGAATCGGCGCGCAAGGTGATTAGCCGTTTCATTGGCAAAACCGGCAAGATTTGGATTCGGGTTTTTCCTGACCGACCCTATACCGCCAAGGCGGCTGAGGTGGGAATGGGACAAGGCAAGGGCGACCCGCAGGGTTATTGTGTGGAAGTTCTGCCTGGCCGAGTCCTATTTGAAGTGGACGGCTTACCACCGATTGAAGCCACCGAAGCTCTGAGAAAAGCCGGTACCAAATTACCAGTTAAGACCAAGATTGTCAGCCGTTAATTTTTAAGCTAATGTTAAATCTTACTGAAAAAACTGTTCCCGAACTTGAACATTTGCTCGCCGAAAAGCGCGAAGCATTGAGGAAATTCCGTTTTGGGATTGCCGGTAGTAAAAGTCGCAATGTTAAAGAGGGCAGAAATACTCGTAAGGAAATCGCACGCGTTTTGACAGAGCTCAAAACGCGAAGTTCCAAAATCCAAGTTCCAAGTTCCAAATAAAATCATGGAAAATAAAATAGAAAAAAATAATACTGTTATTAAACACAAACGCAGACTGACCGGCGTGGTGGTTTCCGACAAAATGAAAAACACCGTAGTGGTAGAAACAAATCGGCTGGTCAAGCACCCGAAGTATCAAAAATATTTTCGGGTAACCAAGCGCTACAAAGCCGATGACCCGGGTAATACCAAAAAGATTGGCGACAAAGTTGAAATAGAAGAGTGCCGTCCAATTTCCAAAGACAAACATTTTAAAATAATTATATGATTCAACCGCGTTCCATCGTAAAAATTGCTGACAATTCCGGCGGCAAAAT
>JBBUFP010000038.1:0-1251 GCA_038056445.1 Patescibacteria group bacterium | reverse complement strand
ATATGATTCAACCGCGTTCCATCGTAAAAATTGCTGACAATTCCGGCGGCAAAATCGGCCGAATTTTCAAAGTGCTCGGTTCCAGCCGCAAGCGTTACGCCCAACTCGGCGAGCTGGTGGTCTTGTCGGTACAAAAAGCCGAACCGCGCAAACCGGTAAAAAAGAAGGATGTTTTACGAGCGGTAGTGGTTCGCCAACGCAACGCTTATCGCCGCCGCGACGGTTCTTATATCCGTTTTGACGAAAACGCAGTGGTGATTGTGGACAAAGTCAAACACGAGCCTATTGCCGGTCGAGTCTTCGGACCGATTCCTCGCGAGTTGTCGGAAAAAGGCTTTCAAATGATTGCTTCGTTGGCGTCAGAAATCGTTTAACACAATACAAAAATGAAAATAAAAAAGGGAGACATAGTGGAAATAATAACTGGCGCCGATAGAGGTAAAAGCGGCAAGGTGGTTTTGGCTTTGCCGAGAGAAGATAAAATAATTGTTGAAGGTGTCAATCACCGTAAGCATCATCAGAAACCGAAACGCGCCAATCAGAAAGGGCAAGTGGTGGAAAAAGCGATGCCGATTCATGTGTCTAATGTTCGCTTGTTAAAGAAATAAAAAAAATCTATATAAAACATGAAAACGACTAAACAAAAACAAAGTGAGGTGTTCGCCGTTCTGAAAGAAAAACTGGGCTGGAAAAACCCAATGCAAGCGCCGCGGCTTTTGAAAGCGGTAATCAGCGTTGGCACCGGTTCCCTCAAAGACAAGAAAAAAAATGAAGTGGTGGCAGACCGCTTGACAAAAATTACCGGCCAGAAGCCGGCGCCCCGCGGCGCAAAAAAATCCATCGCTTCTTTTAAGACCCGCACCGGCGATTTAATTGGCTATCAAATCACATTGCGCGGCCCGCGATTATTTGGTTTTTTGGACAAATTTTTAAACATTGCTTTACCGCGCACCAAGGACTTTCGCGGTATCTCACCCAAAGCGATTGATGAAATGGGTAATATCACTATCGGCGTTCGAGAGCACACGATTTTTCCGGAAACCGCGGACGAGGACTTGCGCGATGTTTTCGGTATGGCAATAACTATAGTAACCACCGCCCAAACTCGCGCCGAAGCGCTAGCTTTTTTTGAACAAATCGGGATTCCTTTTAAAAAAGCTTCTAAAAACAACTAGCTACTCACTCGCAGTTTTTTTAGTTATCCCCACCCAATTTGTCAGGACATTTACAGAGGGATATAATAATCAGGTC
>JBBUFP010000037.1:0-1564 GCA_038056445.1 Patescibacteria group bacterium | reverse complement strand
AAAAATTTTATGTCTGAAGAAACAATAGGAAATCAGCCAGAAGTAGTGAAAAAGCGTTCCGGTTTATCGTTTTTTAAGCTTCTTGTATTTATCGTAATTGTAGTAGCTATCGTTGTTATTGGATATTTTGTAATGAAACAAGGCGGAATTGGCAAGGCGGTGGCGGTGGTAAACGGCCAGAAAATAATGCGTTTGGTATATGATGAACGTTATGCCCAACTTGCGTCTATTATCACCTCGCAAGGCCAATCGGCGACTACCACCGAAGCGCAAGCCGCTATCAAGAATCAGACGCTGGACAACCTTGTCACTGAAACTTTGCTATTACAGGCCGCCGACAAAGAAGGTATCAAGACTGACGAAAAAGCAGTTGACACGGCGTTTACTCAAAACAAATCTCAGTTTCCTGATGAAGCCGAGTTCAAAAAAGCGCTTACCGCTCAAGGCTATACCGAAAGCACTTTCAAAGAATTTCTAGCCAAAGATAACATAATCCGACAATATCTTACGGCCCATGTTGACCTAAGTTCGGCGACGGCCACAAAAGAGGAGGTGGAAGCATTGTATAAACAAGCCGCCGCCAACGATAAAACCGTTCCGCCTCTGGAACAAGTTCGCGCGCAAGTTGAAAATCAAATCAACCAACAGAAACAGCAACAACTTATCTCCAACTTCATTCAGCAACTCCGCGCTTCAAGCACAATAGAGACTTTAATTTAGACGGTTAGAAATTAAAAAAGGAACGCCCCGATGTCATATCGGGGCGTTTTTGAAAACTATTTCCCATCTTGGGCGTCTATGGTCATCTGCCGATAGACGGGTTCCTTGCTCTTCAAAATCCTGTCGTGTGAGGCGCCGCTCCACAGAATCAGAGCGATTACGCCGACACACAGAACAATGTAAAGAACTAACCCAGACCACCGACCATCCCATAACTCCCGGAAGCTTGGAGGCGAAACGCGGAGCAAATCCCTTGGCCCGTGTTCCTGCCTCCTCCTAGTAATGGTATATATATGCATTTGCCCAACATTATAGGATATAAACAGATTTTGTCAAGCTCACCATATACTTTGATAATTCTCATAATTATGTTAGATTAAATTTTGGTAGTATCCCACTGGGAAATTCGTATGTTAATTCCCCACACTCCCGCCACACACCCCCGCAGTTGAAAGCAACAACGAACTCAACCGGCTTCCCGCCAAGAAATTCATCTTAAGCCGGCGAAGCGAGTCCACATCTTCTTGTGGCTCGCTTCTTTTTTATTATAGTGTAAAATATCTTTTGAGGAGGTCGCCATAGAATTGCCTCCGAGGTTCATCTGGGGCCATTCGTTTAGTCGGTTGGCTATTGCGGGTTCTCGTAAGGGGACCCGCTTTTTTACTTGACTATATCAATTGAAACCGACAATATCATCATCAGATGAAAACCAATTTGATATTCACTTATCTTTTAAGTTTTGCGTTGGGCGCGCTATCAGCGGGATGTCGCGCCACCGTTCGAACGAACATTGTCAAATCTACAACAGCCATTGAATCGTCGGCAACTAACCCGCGGTGGCAAA
>JBBUFP010000036.1:0-12678 GCA_038056445.1 Patescibacteria group bacterium | reverse complement strand
ATTGAAAAATTACACCATTTTGTTTGCCGAAAATGTAAAAAGTGGTGGACTATCGGCGATGCGTCGGTTGCCAAGAAAATCTGGTTTTGCCCGTGGTGTGGCAAGAAAAACAATTTATGATATACTGCCAAAATGAATAAAAGAGAATTTACAGCGGTTTATCAAAAACGGGGCAAGTGGTTTGTCGCTTGGCTTGAAGAAATTCCCGGCGTTAATACCCAAGGGCGAACTCTCAAAGAAGTAAAAGAAAATCTTACTGAAGCGGCACAAATGGTTTTGGCCGCCAACAGAGAATTGCTTGCCAGAAAATTCTCGGCTTTCAACCGGCAATCTTTTAGTGTTCCCATTCCGGCATAATGAAAAGAAGTAAACTAATTGTTTATTTGAATCATTGCGGTTGCGTTTTTCTTCGCGAAGGCACGAGGCATACTTTGTTTGTGAACCCACTGCTCGATAAAGTCTCTTCTATGCCGAGACATCGAGAAGTGGACAATTTACTTGCTGAAAAAATTTGTAAAGACCTCGGCATTAAATCCATAAGGAAAAAATAATATGCGTTTAAAATATAGTTTAAAAACGGCGGTTAAAGGCTTGCGGACTAATCGGAGCCGCTCGCTGTTGACGATTCTCGGCATTGTCATTGGCATTACCGCCATTATGCTGGTAATGTCCTTGGGCCGAGGCGCCCAAGATTTGATTTTGAATCAAATTCAAAGTATCGGTTCCAAAACCATTGCTGTTATTCCCGGTCGGCAACCGACGGGGATTTCCGATTCATTGTCGTCTTTTTCCGATTCGCTCAAAAATAAAGATGTGGAAGATTTGCGGAAAAAATCCAATGTGCCTCATTTGACGAGAATTATGCCGATTGTTTTCGGGCCGGTGAGCGCCACTAAAGGCAATAAAGTTTACCAAACGACGGTGTTCGGCGTTAATAACTTTTTTGCCGAAATTTATAATATTTATCCGGAGGACGGTCGGTTGTTCACGGACGAAGAAGTCGCTTCCAAGTCTACCGCGGTAATTATCGGTTCCAAGGTTAAGGATAAATTGTTTGAACCGGGCGAACCAGTGCTGGGCCAAAAAATCAGAGTGAAAAATCAAAGTTTGCGGGTTGTTGGCGTCTTACCTAACAAGGGTCAGTTTTCCTTCATTAGTTTTGACGATGCTTTGATTATGCCTTACACCACTGCCCAGCAATATATTTTTGGTATTAAGTATTTTAATCGATTGGTGATTGAAACCGACTCTGAAGCCAACATCGCGGCGACCGTCGCCGACATTGAAACCACCTTGCGCAACAATCATCGGATAACCGACCCGGACAAGGATGATTTTTTTGTGGAAACTCAAGCTCAAGCGATGGCGCTGGTTAGCACTATTACCAATGCTTTGACTTTGTTTCTGGCGGCGGTAGCGGCCATTTCTCTAATTGTCGGCGGGGTGGGAATTATGAATATTATGTTGGTGTCGGTAACCGAGCGGACTCGGGAAATCGGTTTGCGCAAGGCGGTCGGTGCTACCAATCGGAGTATCCTGACACAATTTCTTTTGGAATCGGTGATGCTGACGGCGGTCGGGGGAATTATCGGCATTGCCCTCGGCACCGGTTTGTCATTTGTCATTTCGCTTATTTTGTCCAAGTTTGTCGGTTTGAATTGGGCTTTCGCTTTTCCCTTGACGGCGGTCTTTCTCGGGCTCGGCGTTTCCGGCGCCGTCGGTTTGGTGTTCGGCATTTATCCGGCCCGCCAAGCGTCGCGCAAAAGTCCGATGGAAGCGTTAAGGTATGATGGTTAACTGTCAAGGCCTTGCTTTTTAGGGCGGCATATATTAAAGTAGCGAAACGCTGTTTTTATGCCGACCATCAATCAGTTGCTTAAAAGAAAAAGAACCAAAACCGCGCGGAAACCGAAGTCCGTGGCTTTGATGCGCACTTTCAATACTTTGAAAAACCGGCCAAACTTTTTTCCTTCGCCATTCAAAAGAGGCGTTTGCACTAAAGTGACGACTAAAACACCCAAAAAACCAAACTCGGCTATCCGAAAAATCGCCCGTGTCCGTTTGACCAATGGGATGGAAGTGACCGCTTATGTGCCGGGCATGGGTCATACTTTACAAGAACACGCGGTGGTGATGTTGCGCGGCGGTCGGGTGAAAGATGTCGGTTTGCGTTATCAAATCGTTCGGGGCAAATTGGACGCTACTGGTGTGGAAAATCGTAAAAAGGGTCGCAGTCAATATGGAGCCAAAAAACCTAAGAAGGTTTAAATTTTCAATTTCTAATTTTCAATTTTCAATAAAATGCGCAGAAAAGCCAAAATCAAAGCAGTGGTGAAGCCCGACAAAATTTACGGTTCGCTGAAAGTCGCCAAGTTCACTAATTACATTATGAAGCAGGGCAAAAAGACCATCGCCAAAAAAATTGTTTATGGAGCTTTTGACGCCATCAAAGAAAAAACCAAAACCGCTAATCCGCTGGAAATTTTTGAACTGGCTTTGAAAAACACCGCGCCGACCATGGAAGTGCGGTCGCGGCGTGTTGGCGGCGCCAACTATCAGGTGCCGGTGGAAGTTCGTCCCGAACGACGGCAGGCGTTGTCCATTCGCTGGTTGGTGGACGCGGCGGCAAGCAAAAAGGGCAAACCGATGAGCGAGCGATTAGCTGATGAAATTATTGCCGCTTCCAAAAATGAAGGCGAAGCGGTCAAGAAACGCGAAAACACCCACAAAATGGCGGAAGCCAACAAAGCCTTCGCGCATTTTGCGTGGTAAAAATGTATTCCATCATTACTACGGCGGCGATTGTCATTCGTTCCAGAAATACGGGGGAAAACGGCAAGATTTTTTCGCTGTTTTGCCGCGAATTGGGCTTGCTCAAAGCGCACGCCCAAGGCGTGCGCAAAGCCAATTCCAAATTGCGTTCGCACTTGGCAGATTTTTCTCTGAATAAAGTGTCGCTGGTTCGCGGCAAGAATTTTTGGCGGCTAACCGGTGCGACATCAGAAAAAAATTATTATCAATCTTTCAAAAATGCGCCAATCAAACTGAAAACCGCGACCAATGTCATTCGTTTGTTGGAACGCCTGCTTCACGGCGAAGAAAAAAACGAAAAACTTTTTGACTTGGTAAAAACCGGTTTTGATTTTTTGGAAAATTTGCCGGCAGACAAGACAACTATTTTAGCTTTTGAAACTACTTTGGTTTTGCGAATTCTTCATCGGCTTGGCTATGTCCAAAAACACCAAAACATTTCACCTTTTGCTGAAACCGAAAATTGGAATGAGAAACTTTTAATTGCCATTCAACCCAAAATCCCACCTCTCATTACCGTTATCAACCAATCTCTCCAAGAAAGCCATTTGTAAAAATAAGAACGATATGGTAAGCTGTTAATGTTATCAATTTAATCGCTGGTTTTTGGATAGGTAGATTTCGAAAAAGCCAACGCCAATTCGAAACCTAAAATCCGAGAATCAGCTCCGTTTTATGAAAACAAAAGAATATGCTTTGGAAGTAGGCGGCAAGAAATTGCTCGCCGAGTTCACTGATTTAGCCGACCAAGCCAATGGTTCGGTGATTGTTCGTTTGGGCAACACCACGGTTTTGGTGACCGCCGTGATGGGCAAGTACGAAAAAGACACCGATTATTTTCCTTTAACTGTTGATTACGAAGAACGGTTTTACGCCGCCGGTCAGATTTTGGGCTCGCGCTTTATGCGCCGCGAAGGCCGGCCATCGGACGAAGCGGTACTTTCCGGTCGCGTTGTAGACCGCACCATTCGGCCGTTATTCAATCAAAACTTGCGCCAAGAAGTGCAGGTGGTGGTAACGATTCTGTCTATCGCCGAAGACGACCCCGATATTCCGGCTATCATCGGCGCCTCGCTGGCGCTCGGCGCCTCCGATATTCCCTGGAACGGTCCGGTTTCAGCTGTTCGCATCGGCGTGTTGGAAGACGAAAAAAATTTCATCATCAATCCGATTTACGAAACTAGAAACGCCGCCGAGAACAAACTGGACTTGCTGGCTTGCGGCAAAGATGGTGCGATTAACATGATTGAAATCGGCGCCAAAGAAGTGGCTGAAAGCGTAATTGTCAAAGCCTTGGCAATGGCTTCGGAAGAAATTGAAAAAATTCAGAATTGGCAGAAAAAAATCATTAAGGAAATTGGCAAAGAAAAAATGGCGATTAAAGAACCGGAACCGCCAGTGGAAATGGCAAAGCTTTTTGAAACCGAAGTCGCCGAAAAACTTTTTGAAGTGATTTTCAGCGGGCCGGGCAAGCACCGAATTCACGATTTGAAAGAATTGTGGCTCAAAATTTTCGCCGAGCAATTACCCGAAGCCAAACTGACACACGCTGACTTTTTCTTTGAAGAAAAAATCAATGAATTGGTTCACCGCGAAGCGATTGAAAATGAACGCCGACCCGATGGCCGAAAAATGGACGAACTCCGGCCGTTGTTTGCTAAAGCCGGCGGCATTTCGCCGATTTTGCACGGCTCCGGTATTTTTTACCGCGGCGGCACTCACATTTTGTCGGCTTTAACTTTGGGCGGTCCGGGCGACACTCAAGTGATTGACGGTATGGAAGTCCAAACCAAAAAGCGTTTTATGCACCATTATAATTTTCCGCCTTTTTCTTCCGGCGAAACGGGTCGGGTGGGGGGAATGAATAGACGAGCGATTGGTCACGGCGCGTTGGCGGAAAAAGCCATCTTGCCAATCTTGCCGCCCAAAGAAACTTTCCCTTACACCATTCGCATTGTTTCCGAAGCGCTGGCTTCCAACGGTTCCACTTCCATGGGCAGTGTTTGCGGTTCAACTCTGGCCTTGCTGGATGCCGGCGTGCCGATTAAGGCGCCAGTAGCCGGTATTGCTTCCGGCTTAATGTTTAAAAACGATAACGAATATAAAATCCTGACTGACATTCAAGGGCCGGAAGACCATCACGGCGATATGGATTTCAAAGTGGCAGGCACCAGCGATGGCGTTACCGCCGTTCAAATGGATGTGAAGGTCAACGGCATTGCCATTAAAATTTTGGGCGAGGCGTTTGAGGCGGCGAAAAAAGCCCGGTTACAAATTCTAAAAGTGATTGAAAAAGAAATCTCGGCGCCGCGTTCCGACATTTCGCCTAACGCGCCGAAAATTATTTCCATTAAAATCAAACCCGACCAAATCGGTTCAATTATCGGCACCGGCGGAAAAATTATCAACGAAATTATGGAAAAAACCGGCGCGGAAATTGATATTGAAGACGACGGCACGGTATTTTTCACCGGCAAAAATGGCGCCGCCGAAGCGGCTCAAAAAATCGTGGAAGGAATGACCCACGAATACAAGCCGGGGGAAAAATATGAAGGAACGGTCACGCGGCTAATGGACTTCGGCGCTTTCGTAAAAATCGGACCCAATGCCGAGGGTATGGTTCACATCTCCGAAATCGCGCCATTCCGCATTGACCAAATCAGCAGTGCTTTGAGCGAGGGCGACATTGTGCCGGTGATGGTGAAAGAAATTGACGAAAAGGGCAGAATCAATTTGTCCATCAAAGCCGCCGACCCGAGTTTCGCTGAGAAAAAAGGCGTTAAACCGGGCACTGGCGGTTTCTCCGGCGGTAGTTTTCGCTCGCAAGGCGGAAGACCGGAAAGACGGCGAAGGTACTAAAATCTAGAAAACAAAAAGCGGCGAAATTGTTTCCGCAGAAATAAAAGTTTGTCAAATTTTAAACCACCCCTTTTATTCCCCTCCTTGATTAAGGAGGGGCGGCTGAAGGCCGGGGTGGTGAATGGGTGAGGAAGTCGAGACGCTTTTTAAATCTTCAAAAATGATATAATTCTGGCATGACGGAACAAACAATCGGATTAATGCCGGAAGAAAAACTAAAGCCGGAGCGACCGGAATGGCTGATTAAGCCGTTGCGGACTTTGCGTGGCGATATTGAGGAAGTGGTTAAAGAGGGCAGAACCTCGGCGGTTAAAATTGCCGTGGCTGAAACCCAGCGCGCCACCGGCGTGCCTGATACCGTTTCCAACTTTACCGCGCCGCGGCGCGAAGTGCCTTGGAAAAATATTTTAATCGGCGCCGCCGGCGCGATTTTAATCGCCGCCGGCGGCGCCGGCTTGTATTTCATTTATAAAAAAGTCAGCGCGCCCGAACCGACTATCATTAGCGCCAAACGCCAAACGATTATCAATACCGAAACGGAAAAAACTTTGGACATCAGCGATTTTGCTCGGTCGAAAATCATCGCGACGCTCAAGGCTGAAAAAACTTATCTGCCAAAAAATCTTTCAACCGTTACCAACATAAATTTTATCAGAAAAACTGGAGCCACTACTACCGAAGCGGTTAACGGCGGGGATTTTCTAGAACAACTGCAAGTTCAAGCTAACACGCCGTTCGTTCGCGCTTTGGCGCCCGATTTTGTTTTCGGTTTCCATATTCTTGGCCAACCCGAACCGTTTCTGATTTTGAAAGCCAGCGCCTATGATTTCGCCTATGCCGGCATGCTCCGTTGGGAAAATTATCTTGCTGCCGATTTGGGGCCGATTTTTCTTGCCACCACCACGCCGTCTAATTTATTTGAAGATAAAATAATTTATAACAAAGATGCCCGAGTGCTGCGCGGCGCCGACGGCGCTATTCGTTTGCTCTATTCTTTTAACGACAAAAACACCATCATCATTACTACCAATGAAATTACTTTCAAAAATCTCGTTGACCGCCTCCGCGCCGCCAAATTGATTCGGTAGGTGTTATTTGCTACAATCTTTTTACCGTCCAAGCCACGCGCAGATTTTAAGGTTTGTTCCTTTCTGATATGGGGGAATCAAGCTGCGTCGGTCCACTTGGGCGGTTTCTTTTAATTTGTGCTATGATTGGGTAATAGTTGTAAAAAATTTTATGTTTTCGCCATTTAAAAAAAATATTACCGCGTTCATTCTGGCATCATTTTTAATGGTGGCGCTGTTTAGTCCGTATATGATGTCCACGGATGGGCGGATGTCTGGCAATTGCCCGTTCTCTATTATTGGCACATCACTTTGTCCGCAGGGGTCGTTAGCCGTAGCTATTCATCATATTTCCGCTTACCACTCATTTTTTAATGTCTTTGTCCATTCTGGCATCACAGCACTCATTTTTTTTACTTTACTTCTGGCGCTGAGCGCGATTCTTATTCTTTCCATAAGCCCGCCTTTATTCAGACCACTGGTTCTTATAGGTCGTCTTCATAATTCTCCGCCTGTTATTCAGCGTAATGGAAAAATTACGCGTTGGCTTTCTCTGCTGGAAAATAGTCCGTCTTTGAACTAAAAGCGATATCTCAATCGGGCGTTTTTTCCGCATTACTAAATTAATAATATCAACTCTATGAAAACAAAAACAATCATTAACATTCTAATAATCATTCTAGTTTTTGCCGGTCTCTTTGTTTGGGGTTATTTTGCGAAAAAGAGCGACACGGCGTCAGTTCAAGGCGTTGGCGATGCCAATAATTCCGAGAGCTTGCTTACAATGTCTGAAGCTTCCTATGATTTCGGCGCCATCTCAATGAAAAATGGCGATGTTATCAAAGAATTTACCATTACTAACCCGACCGGCGAAGCCATTACCTTGAAAACAGTTTTGACTTCCTGTATGTGCACTAGCGCTTTTATTGTTAATCCGGATGGTAGCACCAAGGGGCCGTTTGGCATGGCCGGTATGGGTTATGCGCCGCCGGTTAATGAAATTATCAAAGCTGGCGAGAGCCGCGTTGTCCGCGCGGTTTTTGACCCCAACGCTCATGGTCCGGCCGGCGTCGGCAGAATAGACAGATTTATTACTCTAACTGATGCTTCCGGTGGCGCGCTTCAGCTTGAAATAAAAGCGCTGGTTACTCCCTAACATTATGAAAAAACTTATCATCATCATCGGCATAGTGCTGGCCGCTATTCTGGGAGTGATTGCTCTCAAATTCAGTCCGGGCTTTTCCGCTTTCCTCTGGCAGGTAAGCAATGGCGGCGTTTGGCTTTTACCGTTAGTTCTTTTCTCGGCGCTTTTGGACAGCGTCCATCCGTGCTCGTTTTCCATTCTGCTCATCACCATCGCTTTCCTGTTCGGTTTGCAAATGACCCGAAAGAAAATTCTTCAGATTGGCGGGCTCTATATCGCCGGCATTTTCGCCGCTTACTTCACCATCGGTATCGGCTTGCTTAAAGTACTTCACATTTTCAATGTGCCGCACTTTATGGGCAAGCTTGGCGCGGCAATGCTCATCATTTTCGGCTTATTGAATTTATTAGGCGCCCTTATTCCAAAATTTCCAATCAAGCTAAAAATTCCGGCGGCGGCGCACGCTGCTATGAGCAAGCTCATCAATACGGTATCATTACCGGCAGCTTTCGCTCTCGGTCTTTTGGTTGGTCTTTGCCAATTCCCGTGTTTGGGCGGCCCGTATCTGATGGTTATCGGCTTACTTCACGACCAAGCAACTTACATCAGTGGTTTCGGTTATCTCGTTCTCTATAACCTTATCATTGTCGCGCCGTTGGTTATCACTCTCTGGATTGCCGCCAATCCGCTGCTGCTTGATAAGGTTCAGGAATGGAAGCAGACGCAGATGAAAAATGTTCATCTTTGGGCCGGTCTAGCTATGATTATTATCGGCATTTTAATTTTATTCATTTAATCTAATCTAATAAAACCATGGAAAACGAAAAAAATAATCCTTACGCCATATCGCTCGCCATTGTTATTGCTGGCGCAATGTTTGCCGGCGCTTGGTTATACAACGCGCAAAACCCGCCCAATAAAATAGCGAGCGCGGAAAATCAAACCGCGATAGCGGCAAATCTTTCCGTGTCCGAACTTGAAAAAGCTGTCCTACCGTTAGCGGGCGTGGTTTTGCCGGTAGTTTGGGGCGACCTCGGCGCCAAACTGGTGAGCGTCGGCGCGATTGACGAAAAAAGATTCCAAGCTCTTTATGATGAACGGGGTCAGTTCACGGCTGAATATAAGAATTTGCTTGGCGGTAATAATACCGGCCAATTAAAAATCACCAGAGACAACGCCGGTTATCTATTGAACTTATTCTGGGCGCTTGGTCTGGCGAGCAAAAATCCGATTTTGGATTCGGGAGAAATGACGAATCCAAAATATGGCGGCGCGCAGAATTTCGCTTCTACTGCCGGCTGGACCATGGCACAAGGCAACCCGATGGACCATTACAGTCGCCACAAGTTCTTTAACTTGACGCCGGAACAGCAAGCTCTTGTTGAAAAGATAGCCAGTGGAATTTATAGACCGTGTTGCGGCAACTCTACGCATTTTCCGGATTGCAATCACGGTATGGCGATGCTCGGACTTTTGGAATTAATGGCTTCGCAGGGCGCGAGTGAGTCGGAGATGTGGCAAGCCGCTTTGGCGGTTAATGCCTACTGGTTTCCTGACACTTATCTTACCATTGCGACTTATCTGAAAAACCAAAATGTTGAGTGGCAAGATGTCAAACCGCAAGAAATTCTCGGCATCAATTATTCCAGCGCTTCGGGTTACGCCAAGATTGCCGCTCAAGTCGTTCAGCCTCAACAAGGCGGCGGCAATGGCTGCGGCGTGGAGACGGGACAACCGGCCGCTGTTTCGCCAAAACAATCAAGTGGCTGTGGAATATAAAGTTATATAAAGTGATGTATAATTAATAAAATATGGACACCCAAACACAACAGCGCCGTTTTAAGAAAATTATTTCGTGGAGCTTGGGCGGGATTCTGGTCGTTGCCTCACTCGGTGGTTTTATCTGGTATATCGCAACCAGGCCTCCCATTCCGGCGTCTGATATTGTTTCTAGAACTGGTTTCCATTGGCATCCCGAGCTCGTCATTTTCGTAAAAGGAGAAAAGCAAGAAATTCCGGAAAATATCGGTCTCGGCGCGGTTCATCAGCCAATGCATACGCATGACGATTTGCCGCTTATCCACCTTGAATTTCAAGGTCTGACCCGAAAGCAGGACATAATCCTCGGCCAGTTTTTTAAAAACTGGGGCAAAGATATGCGTTCGTTCGGCGCGAATATGAAAATGGTCGTAAACGGGGAAGAGAACATTGAATACGAAAATTATGTTATGCGCGACCATGACAAAATAGAGTTGCGCTTTGACTAAGGGTCTTTATTAAAATTTATTAAATAAATAAAAAATTATGATGTACGGACTATATAATGATGGCGGGTGGGGCGTGGAAAATATGATGGGTTGGTTGGGCGGTGGAATTATGATGGTCTTGTTTTGGGCGGCGGTAATTATTTTTATCGTTTGGACCGTGAAAGAAATCGGTGGCAGAAATCATGAAAAACCCAATTCAAACTCCGCTCTTGTTCTTCTCAAAGAACGCTACGCCAAAGGGGAAATCAACAAGCAAGAGTTTGAAGAAAAGAAAAAAGATTTGGTTTCAAGTTAAAGTTTTCGGCTAAAAATAATCATACTGTTTTTTGATGAAAACTACTTACAAAATACAAGGCATGCATTGTGCTAGTTGTGTCGCCACTATTGAACGCGCGCTTGGCAAGACCGCCGGTGTGCGTTCGGTTTCGGTTAATTTTGCTTCGGAATCGGCGTTGATTGAGTTTGATGAAAATGCTGTTTCTGAATCGGATTTGGTAAAAGTGGTTGAATCTGTCGGTTATCATTTGGTTGTCGGTTCTTCCTCAAAAAAGGAAGAAAAGAAAATGCCAGATATGAATTCTCACCAACATAATCACGCCGAGATGGAAAGAGAGGAGCAAATAAAAGATATGAAGCGCAAACTTGTTATCGGTGGCATTCTTTCGGTTTTCATATTTCTCGGCAGTTTTCCCGAGTGGTTCTCTTTTGTGCCGCAAATTTTAAATAACCACTGGATACTTCTAATTTTGACCACTCCGGTTCAATTTTGGGTTGGCTTCCAATTTTACAGCGGACTTAAGCTTCTCATTAAGTATCGCACAGCCGATATGAACACCTTGATTGCCATCGGCACTCTGGCGGCATATTTCTACAGCGCGGCAGTGACGATTTTCCCTATTTTTTTTACAAGAGATGGAATAACTCCAGCGCTTTATTTTGACACCTCGGCTATTATTATCGTTCTAATTCTTTTGGGAAAATATTTTGAAGTGTTGATGAAAGGCAGAGCTTCGGAAGCGATTAAAAAGCTTATCGGTTTGCAACCCAAAACCGCGAAAATTTTGCGGGCTGGCAAAGAAATTGAAGTACCGATTATTGATGTTATGGTGGGTGATTTAATAATTGTTCGGCCCGGAGAGAGGATTCCAGTTGACGGAAAAATAACCGAGGGCGATTCAGAAATTGACGAATCAATGGTTACCGGAGAATCAATGCCGGTTCATAAAAAAGTTGGCGGTGCGGTTATCGGCAGCACCATAAATAAATTCGGGACTTTTACATTCCAAGCGACAAAGGTAGGCAAAGACACCGTGCTTTCGCAAATTATTAAAATGGTAGAGGAAGCCCAAGGTTCTAAAGCGCCGATTCAACGATTGGCTGATTTGGTTTCTTCTTATTTTGTTCCAGCGGTGTTTGTGGTCGCTATTTTGACTTTTGTGGTTTGGCTTTTCTTTGGGCCAGCTCCCGCTTTTTCGTTCGCTCTTATAAATTTTGTTGCCGTTTTAATAATCGCTTGTCCCTGCGCTCTCGGTCTGGCTACCCCGATGGCCATTATGGTTTCTTCGGGTAGCGCCGCTTCTCGCGGGATTTTAATAAAAGATGCGGCTTCGCTGGAAATTGCCAACAAAATAAACGCGGTCATTTTGGACAAAACAGGCACTCTTACTCAAGGCAAACCAACCGTAACCGATATTTTAGGCGATGTTTTGCAAATTGCCGCCAGTATAGAAAACAAATCTGAACATTCTTTGGCTCAAGCGGTAGTTAATAAAGCGAAAGAAGAAAAAATTATCCTGAGCGAAGTCGAAGGATTTCAAGCTATTTCCGGACATGGAGTTTCCGCGTTCATTGAAAATAAAAAAATTTTACTGGGCACTAGAAAATTAATGACTGACAATAAAATTAATGCCGCGAGCTGGGAAGAAAAAATAATAAATTTAGAAAATCAGGGTAAGACCGTAATGCTCTTGGCGGTTGCTAACGAGCTCATTGGTTTAATCGCGGTGGCCGATGTGTTGAAAAAAGAATCAATTGAGGCAGTGCGAGTTCTCAAAAAAAATAATATAGCTGTTTGGATGCTCACTGGGGATAACGCTCGCACGGCTCGAGCCATCGCGGCTGAGGTTGGCATAGACAATATTATGAGTGAGGTTTTGCCCGACAAAAAGTCGGAAAAAGTGCGCGAGCTTCAAGCGCAAGGAAAAATTGTGGCCATGATTGGCGACGGCATAAACGACGCGCCCGCTCTTACCCAAGCTAATATTGGTATCGCTATGGGCGAAGGCACGGATATTGCCATGGAATCGGCCAATATCACTTTGATGAGAGGGGATTTGATGCTTATCCCAGAAGTAATAAGGCTTTCCAGGCGAACGATGAGAATAATAAAACAGAATCTTTTCTGGGCGTTTTTCTATAATGTCGCTTTTATTCCGGTGGCGGCTGGCGTTCTCTACCCATTTTTTAAGCTTTTGCTTAATCCAATTTTTGCCGCTGCCGCTATGGCCTTTTCCAGTTTGAGCGTTGTTTT
>JBBUFP010000035.1:0-19680 GCA_038056445.1 Patescibacteria group bacterium | reverse complement strand
GTCAAGAAAAATTTGAACGATAAATTTTAATGGGCGAGAGCGAAGCCGAGGACTTTTTTGGCGCCGGCGCGGCGCAAGACTTTTCGCGTTTCGCTTAAAGTGGCGCCGGTGGTGGCAACATCGTCAATGACGATGATATTTCGGCCAGCCACCGCGACGGCGCTTTCGTTAACCGCGAACGCGCCGCGCAAATTTTTCAGGCGACTGGCCCGCGAATCAATTTTGGTCTGACTGGGCGTGTCTTTGATTTTGATTAACAAATTATTTTTAATTTCAAAAATCTTACTCGTGTCCAATTTAGCCAATTCCGTCAGCAGAATTTCGCACTGATTGAAACCGCGTTGCCGACGGCGTTTTTTGGAAAGGGGAATGGGAATTAGCAAAGGCCGGGTAAAATTTTCAAAAATTTCTCGTTCGCTAAGTTCAGCCGACAATTCGTCAAATAAAACTTCAGCCAGCAAGGCGGCTACCGTTTGGTTGCCGCGGTATTTGAGTTCCCAAATGGCCGTGCGCACCAATTGGTCGCGGTAGTCAAAGAGGGCGATGAGATTTTCTTGGCCGTTTAGTTCGCGGGAACGCTGGGCGCGCCCACTAAAACCAATTGAACCCATCGCCTCCAAGTTTTTGACCGCCACTGCTTTCGGCAGGAAAAAATCCAAAAGCCAATTTAGCCACTTCTTTATCATGTTGAATATGATACAATAATTCTAATTTTATGGCCTTTTTTTCTAAAATTTTCGGTGGAGTAATGGGTGGCGCCGCGGTTAGCGTTGTTGGTGTTGATATCGGTTCTTCGGCGGTGAAAATCATAGAGCTTAGAAAAAAAGGCGGTCGGGCGGTGCTTGGCACTTACGGCGCGTTGGCGCTCGGCCCATATGGTGAGCAAGCGGTTGGTCAGGTAGTAAAATTGCCCAATGAAAAAATTGCCGAGGCCTTGCGCGATGTTTTGCGTGAAGCCAACGCTTCCAGCAAAGTTTGCGGTTTTGCCATTCCTTTGTCCGCCAGCTTGCTGTCATTGATTGAAATGCCGGTTTTAGACCAGAAGCAATTGCCGCAAATGGTGCCGATTGAAGCCAGGAAGTATATTCCGGTGCCGATGAGCGATGTGACCTTGGACTGGTGGGTTATACCGAAGACCGAGCGGGAAGCAACTTACAGCCCGGATGACCCGGCCGGAAAAATTCAAAAAGCCAAATTGATAGATATTCTTTTGGTGGTGATTCAAAATGACGCTCTCAATAATTATCGGGAAATTGTTCGGTTGACTGGACTAGACGCTTCCTTTTTTGAAATTGAAGCGTTTAGCACTATTCGGGCGACGATGAATCGGGAAACGACACCGGTGATGATTTTTGATATGGGCGCCGGTGCTACCAAACTTTACATTGTGGAAATGGGCATCGTTAGAACTTCCCACACCATCAATCGCGGTTCGCAAGACATCACTACGGCTTTGGCCCAATCGCTCGGTATTACCGTAGCTGAAGCGGAAAAATTAAAAAGGGACAAAGGTTTGACCGCCGAAGGCAACACCAATGTCGCTGAAGCGGCGGCGATAATTTTAAGCTATATTTTCGCCGAGGCCAATCGGGTGTTGGTCGGTTATCAACGAAAAAGCGGCAAAGTGGTGCGGCGGGTAATTTTGACCGGCGGCGGTTCA
Organism: Patescibacteria group bacterium; assembly: GCA_038056445.1. Taxonomy (GTDB): domain Bacteria; phylum Patescibacteriota; class Minisyncoccia; order Phycocordibacterales; family DSPV01; genus 2-02-FULL-44-35. The sequence continues at coordinate 18,020 of JBBUFP010000035.1, read as the reverse complement.
GTGTTAAAGGGAATTTTGCAATTTGCCAGGCAAAATTTGGAATCGGAAGTGGAATTAGCCGACCCGTTTGCCAAGGTAGACGCGCCAGCGTTTCTCCAAGGCGTGCTCAAAGACGCCGGTCCCCAATTTACCGTTGCCCTAGGCGTCGCTTTGCGTCGGTTGCAGGAGTTGGGGTAGTATTGCGGTAATAAAAGGGATATAATATATAGGAATATGGATAGCAAATTCCAACAATCTTTTATTCCCAAAGAATCGCTGGGCGGCGGGATGAATTTTCGCGTCGGGCAAGGGCTGGGAATTTTTCCGCTCATTGCCATTGTGATTTTTCTGATTTCTCTCGGCGCTTTCGGCGTGGCTTATTTTTATAAACAATCCGTTGCCAAGGAAATTTCCAAGCTGGATGTTGATTTGGCGCGGACGCGGGAAATTTTCCAGCCAGCGACTATCGTCGAGTTTAAAAAATTAAGCAATCGTTTATCGGTAGCTGATAAACTACTCAATAATCACCCGGCGCTCTCCAGAGTTTTTGATGTGTTGGGAGAAGCAACGCTCCAGTCGGTTTATTTCAACAGTTTTTATCTAGCCGGCGCCGACAAAGGATTTTCTCTGGCTTTGAAAGGGGTGGCTAGAAATTTCAGTTCGGTGGCTTTACAGTCAGATATTTTGGGCAAAAATCAAGCTATCAAGAATCCGATTTTTTCCAATCTTAATTTGGACCAAAAGGGCAATGTGGTTTTTGATGTTGCCGCCTCGGTCGATTCGTCGCTCTTGTCTTATAAAAATAAGGTGGCGCCAATTGCTCAATGAAAAATATTATCTCTTTAATTTTAATAGCGGCGGCAGTTTGGATTTTTTGGAGTTATACCGACCCGATTTACAAAGAAGCCGGCGGACTCAAAGAAGTTAGAGCCGATTACCAAGCTAAACTGGCGCAAGCCAACGAATTTCGGCAAAAGTATGAAAATCTTGCCCTGGCCTATCAAAGTTTTTCCGAAGCTGATGTTATCCGTCTCTCGCGATTAGTGCCTGATACGGTGGATACGGTGCGCTTGGTGATGGATGTTAGTGACATCGCCGCTAAGCAGGGTTTGCTTATTAAAAATATCAAGATTAGCGAGCCAACCAAGGAAACAAAGAAAAATGATAATTCGCCGATTGGCGCGCCTGTGGCCGCGCCGTTAGCCGAAGGTTTAACGCCCGGAGCGATTCGTATCGGTACCAACCAGGAGTTCAACAGTATTGATTTGAGTTTCTCGGTAACCGGCAGCTATGAACGATTTGTAGCGTTCCTTCAAGATTTGGAAAAAAGTTTACGGATTTTGGATGTGACTGAAATCAAATTCACGGCGCCGACTGATTCGGTTAAGGGCAATAGTTATGATTTTGGCATAGGACTAAAAGCTTATTGGTTAAAATAATTTATGTATCAGAATAAATCAAAAAAAGGCAAAGGATTAATTATTGCCGTGGCAGTAATTGTTGCCGCTTTTATTGGTTATTCGCTTTTTTTTACCAGTAGCGCCGATGACTTAGCTTTGATTTTGCCGCAGGGCATAAATCAGGACCAAACGGCGCGCGAGTTGCTTGCATTATTTGCCGAGTTATCGGCGCTCAATTTGAGCCCGACTATTTTGAGTGATTCAGCTTTTCTCTCGCTCGAGGATTTCTCGCGCGAAATTCCTAGTGAGCCGACGGGTCGCGTTAATCCGTTTGTGCCAATTTAATTTTCATTATTTTTCCCGATGGGTATTTTAGAAACATTAGTAAAAAAAAATATTATTACCGCCGAAGATGTGCCGGCAATCAAGAGAGAGTTGAAAGAATCTGGCGCTAAGCTGGATGAAGTTTTGCAAAAACGCGGCGTAATGGCCACTGACCTCTTGGCGATTAAGGGTGAATTTTATGGCGTGCCGGTGAAGGTTTTGGATAATCAAGGCATTCCTTTTGAAATTTTGCGTTATGTGCCGGAAGAATCGGCCACCCATTATAAATTCGCTCCCTTGAGCATTACCGACGGTGTTTTGGAAATCGGCATGGTGGAGCCGGATAACATTGAAGCGCGCGATGCCTTGAATTTTATTTCCTCCAAAATCGGTTTGCCTTATAAGGCCTATTTGATTTCCGCCGCCGATTTTGAAAAAATTGCCCAGATGTATAAAGGGTTGTCCGGCGAAGTGTCGCAAGCCTTAACTGAACTGGAAACGGAATTGGCTGGCGACCAGACGGAATTAGCCGAAACCAAAATAATTGGCTCTGGTCAAGACGGCAAGACCAGCACTAGAATTATTGAGGACGCGCCGGTAACAAAAATTGTTGCCACCATTCTTCATTACGCGGTTGAAGGCAACGCTTCCGATATCCACATTGAACATTTAGGCGAACAGGTGCGGGTGCGTTTTCGCGTAGACGGTGTTTTGAACACCAGTTTGTTGTTGCCGCCGAAAGTCCATCCAGCGGTTGTGGCGCGAGTGAAAATTCTTTCCAATATGCGTTTGGATGAAAAACGCAAACCGCAAGATGGCCGATTCGGCGCTCGTATCAACGGCCGCAAAATTGATTTCCGTGTTTCCACTTTTCCGGCTTATTACGGCGAAAAAGTGGTGATGAGAATTTTAGATTCGGAAAGGGGAGTCAAGAGTTTGGAGTCAATGGGTTTATCCATTCGCAATCTTCAACTGATTCGCGACGCCATTCAAAGGCCTTACGGCATGATTTTGATTTCCGGCCCGACCGGTTCGGGCAAATCTACGACACTTTACTCAATGTTGAACGAAGTGGACAAGGAAACAAAGAATGTTTTGAGTTTGGAAGACCCGGTGGAATACAATATGCCCGGTATGAGCCAGTCGCAGGTTCGGCCGGAAATCGGCTACACTTTCGCCACCGGTTTGCGCACCACTTTGCGTCAAGACCCGGATGTGATTATGGTCGGCGAGATTCGCGATAAAGAAACCGCTGGCTTGGCGATTCAAGCGGCGCTGACGGGCCACTTGGTTTTTTCCACCATTCATACCAATAATGCCATTGGCGCCATCCCGCGACTTTTGGATATGGGCGTTGACCCTTACTTGATTCCGCCAACTTTGATTTTAGCGATTGCCCAGCGCTTAGTGAAAACTATTTGTCCCAATTCTGGCAAACCGATTCCGGTGGAAGGCAGTATTAAGTTGATGGTGGAAAAGCAATTAGCCGATTTGCCGGCGCAGTATCGTTCTCAAATTCCCATTGGCAAAGATGTGCTGGAAGCAACGCCGACAGCGGAATGTCCCAAAGGCACGCGCGGCCGGATGGCGGTAGTAGAGGTTTTGGAGATGAATCGCGATTTAGAGGCGGCGATTTTGAAAAACGCCAGTGAAGCTGAAATGATGAAAATCGCTCGGGCGCAAGGTATGTTGACGATGAAAGAAGACGCGCTAGTTAAGGCCTTCCGCCACGAGATTCCCTTTGAGGAGGTAAATGAGTTATAATCTAATTTATTACAATGGCTGAAGAAAAAAAAGAAAAGGTCTTGATTATAGATGACGATAAGTTTCTTTTGAATATGTACGCCGTTAAATTCAAAAACTACGGTTTTGAAGTGGAAACGGCGCCGGGCGGCGCGGAAGCGTTAAGTAAGCTTCAAAACGACAAGGCGCCGGATATTATTATTCTGGACTTGATTATGCCCAGTATGGATGGCTATGAATTTATGGCAAAAATTCGGGAACAAAAGTTGGCGACGAAAGCGACGATAGTTGTTTTAACCAATCAAGGCCAGCCGGAAGATATAGAAAAAGCCAAGAAATATAATATTCAGGGTTATATCGTCAAAGCCAGCACCATTCCCTCGGAAGTGTTGGAAGAAGTAATGAAAATACACAAAAATGGATTACGCCAAAGAACTTGAACAATTAATCATTACCGTCATCAAAGAAGGCGGTTCTGATTTACATATTGCCGAAGGTCGGCACCCGACCATTCGGGTAACGGGCGCGTTAATTCCGCTGTTGAAACACAAAGTGTTGTCTAAAGATGATACTCTTGGTTTTGTCACCGAACTTTTGACCTCAGAAAATAAAAAAAGATTTTTAGAAACAAAAGAAATAGATTTTTCTTACGGTTATAAAAACGAAGCGCGGTTCCGCGGTAACGGTTACTTTCAACAGGGGGCGGTGAGTGTCGCTCTGCGTCTGATACCGAGAAAAATTAGGACATTGGAAGAATTGAATTTGCCGCCGCTGCTCGCCACTTTTGCTGAAAAACAACAGGGCTTTTTTCTGGTAGTGGGTCCCGTTGGGCACGGCAAGACGACGACTTTGGCGGCGCTCATTGACCTCATTAATGCCACCCGGGCGGAGCATATTATCACCATTGAAGACCCGATTGAATATATTTTTGAAGAAAAACGGTCCATTATTGACCAACGGGAAGTGAAAATTGATACCAAGGATTTTCAAACGGCTTTGCTGGCGATGTTTCGCGAGGATGTGGATATCGCAATGATTGGTGAAATGCGCGGACCGGAAACCATTGCCGCTGCCGTTACTGCCGCCGAAACCGGCCATTTCGTTCTTTCCACTTTGCATACCAACAATGCCGCTCAGACGATTGATAGAATCATTGATTCTTTCCCAGCCGGTCAGCAGGAGCAGATTCGCTTGCAACTGTCCGAAACCTTAACCGGTATTTTTTCTCAACGCTTGGTGCCGAGAATTTCCGGCGGTTTAGTGCCGGCTTACGAATTATTAATCGCCAACAGCGCGGTGGCGAATTTAATCCGCGAAAAGCGCACTCACGAAATCAATACGGTGATTGAAACCGGTCTGGAACAGGGGATGATTGATATCAACCGGTCGCTGATTGACCTCGTTCGGCGCAACGAAATCACCGTCGCCGACGCCTATCGCTATACCACTAATCCCAAATCGTTGGAAAGAATGATGTAAAGATGGAAAATTATGCTCTTTAAATATCAAGCGATAAATCAAAACGGTCAGCCGGAGCAAGGCGACATTGAAGCGGTCAATGTGGAAGTGGCGATTTCTTCGCTCCAACGCCGCGGTTTTACTTTATCAAAAATCGCGCCGGCGGAGAGCGGCTCGTTGTTCGCGAAAGACATTTCTTTTTTGAGCCGCGTGTCCAACAAGGATATTGTGATGTTGTCGCGCCAGATGTCCACGCTTTTTGAAGCCCAGGTTTCGGCTCTGCGGGTTTTCCGTTTATTGGCGACAGAAACGGAAAAGCCGACCTTGCGCAAAACCCTGAATACTGTCGCTGACGATTTGCAGGGCGGCAGTTCCATTGCCAAAGCGTTGGCCAGACACCCGAAAGTTTTTTCCGAATTTTATGTCAGCATGGTGCGGGCGGGCGAAGAAGCGGGCAAGTTGGACCAAACGCTTTCTTACCTCGCTGATTATTTGGACCGCTCTTATGAGGTAACTTCCAAAGCCAAAAACGCCATGATTTATCCGGCTTTCGTCGTCGTTGTTTTCATCAGCGTGATGGTTTTAATGCTGACCAAAATTATCCCCAACATTACCCAGATTTTAAAAGAGTCGGGACAAGATATTCCAATTTACACTAAGGTAGTGATTTTTGTCAGCGATTTTTTGGTTGATTACGGCTTATTTCTTTTGTTGGGTATTATCGCCGGCGCGGCGCTGTTGTGGAAAATGACTCGGACGGTTTCAGGCCGGTTCGCGCTGTCGCAATTCAAACTAAAAGTGCCGTATCTCGGTAATCTCTACAAAAAACTTTATCTTTCCCGCATTGCCGACAATTTGAACACCATGCTGGCTAGCGCTATTCCGATTGTCAAAGCGTTGGAAATTACTTCTTCGGTTGTTGGTGACGAAGTTTATAAAGAAATTCTTTTGGAAGTGACCGAACAAGTCAAAAGCGGCAACACTTTATCCGATGCCTTCTCGCGCCACCCGGAAATTCCCAGCATTATGGTTCAGATGACTAAAGTTGGCGAAGAATCGGGCGAGCTAGGCAATATTTTGAAAACCTTGGCGAAATTTTATCAGCGGGAAGTGACCAACGCGGTGGATATGCTGATTGGCATGATTGAGCCGGTGATGATTATCGCTTTGGCAATCGGCGTCGGTTTTCTGTTGGCGGCGGTTTTGATGCCGATTTACAACATTGCCGGCGGAATCCAATAGTTTTCCACAGGTGGCTTGCTTGTATTTTCGCTGTTTTGTTTGCTATAATTAAACTCGTTAAATCAAGCTTTCTTGGGAAAGGGAGCGGTCGAAGAAATTAATAGTTTATTATTTATTTTTTTATTCAAATGAAAAAAGGTTTTACACTTATTGAATTGCTCGTAGTTATCGCCATCATCGGCATCTTGGCGTCAGTGGTGCTCGCGAGTTTGAATACGGCTCGAACAAAAGCACAAAAAGTTGCCTTTAAAGCTGAAGTCAAAGGCCAACTGGCAAATCTCGTTAATAATTGCGACTCCGGTTCTATTACTGTTCCAACTGACACAGCTATTACTAACTGGGACGCCACTTTTTCTACTAACACTTGTAGTACTGATAATACCAACTTCGCTACTGGAGCAGCATCTCTTAAGGTCACTGGTTGTACGGCTACTCTAAACCAAAATGGAGCGACTTTTGTTGCCGCTTGCGACTAGTATTTGTATTGTAGTAAACAAAATGAAGCCCGTCCCCATATCAACAGAGGCGGGTTTTGTTTTTTAGGGGAGATATCCACCACCCCGGCTTTCAGCCACCCCTCCTTAATTAAGGAGGGGAATAAAAGGGGTGGTTTTGTTTTTGCCAAAAGAAAGTGAGGATAGTATAATGGCGGTATGAGTAAAAAAGGTTTTACGCTTATTGAGCTTTTGGTAGTAATCGCAATTATCGCGATTTTGACTTCTATTGTGACATCTGGTTTGGGTTCGGCACGACAAAAGGCGCGCGACACTAAACGAGTGTCGGATGTCAAACAACTCCAGCTGGCTCTGGCGCTTTACGCCGACGCCAATAGCAATCGTTATCCGACCACTCTTGCTCCGCTGGCCCCAATTTATATCCAAGCGATTCCGGTGCCGCCCGGCGGAACAAGCCAAACCGCTTATTCTTACGCGGCGCTGGGTTCCGGCGCTTCTTGCACCAGTTATCACCTCGGCGCTTTGTTGGAAGTGGCAGGTAGTGCCGTTTTGTTAGATGACAGCGATGCGTCGGCTGGAACGATTTGCACCGGCAGCGTTGCCGATTTTTCCGGCACCGACCCCGTTTTTGATGTAAAACCCTAATCCACTAAAATAATCGCCGAGTTGCCGTGAATTTGGGCGAAGCCCCCGTCAATAGGGAATGACCGTGTTTCCAATTTTGTCTTTACTTCTACGACACCTTCTTTCAACGCGGTAACGAGTGGCATATGGTTTGGCAAAATTGTCAGCGCGCCATCTTCCGCCGGCAGGCCGATTTGTTCGGTCTCGCCGTCAAAAAGAGTTTTATCTATGGAATGTAAGTGCAATTTCATTTTTTAATTTCTTCTATTCCGCCTTTCATATAAAAATTTGCTTCGGGTACATCATCGTGTTTGCCTTCAATAATTTCTCGGAAGCCGCGAACGGTGTCTAGGCGTTTGACGAAGCGACCCGGTCGGCCAGTGAAGGCCTCGGCGACCATAAATGGTTGGGAGAGAAAGCGTTGAATCTTGCGCGCTCGTTCCACTAAAAGTTTGTCCTCGTCTGACAATTCTTCAATACCTAGAATGGCGATAATATCTTGTAATTCTTTGTAGCGCTGAATGATGCGCTGAACTTCGCGCGCCACTTGATAATGAGCTTCGCCAACAATGTTCGGGTCCAAAGCGGTGGAAGTGGAATCCAGCGGGTCCACAGCCGGATAAATACCAAGTTCGGTTAATTGTCGCGACAAGACAATGGTGGAATCCAAGTGCGAGAAAGTAGTGGCTGGCGCCGGGTCGGTAATGTCGTCGGCCGGCACATAAATTGCTTGAACGGAAGTAATGGAACCATTTTTGGTGGAAGTGATTCGTTCCTGCAATTCGCCCATTTCACTGGCTAAAGTCGGTTGATAACCGACAGCGCTAGGCATTCGGCCAAGCAAAGCCGAGACTTCCGAGCCGGCTTGGGTAAAGCGGAAAATATTATCAATAAACAACAAAACATCTTTACCTTCGGTATCGCGGAAATATTCCGCCATTGTCAGACCGGAAAGCGCCACTCGCAACCGGGCGCCGGGCACTTCATTCATTTGGCCAAAAACCAAAGCGGTTTGTTTTAAAACGCCCGATTCTTTCATTTCATTGTAAAGGTCGTTGCCTTCGCGGGTGCGTTCGCCGACACCGACGAAAACCGAATAGCCCTTTTGCGTTGTGGCAACATTGCGGATTAATTCCTGAAGCAAGACGGTTTTACCGACGCCGGCGCCGCCGAACAAACCGATTTTACCCCCCTTGATGAACGGCGCGAACAAATCAATAACTTTAATGCCAGTTTCAAAAATTTTTATTGCCGTGGATTGGTCGGTGAATTTCGGCGCCGAGCGGTGAATCGGCCATCTTTCTTTGGTTTGGCAATCGCCTAAATTATCTATCGGTTCGCCCAGCAGATTAAACATCCGACCCAATGATTCTTTGCCGACCGGCACGGTGATGGGCGAGCCGGTGTTTGTTACATCCGCGCCGCGTTGCAAACCTTCAGTTGGGCCCATGGCTACCGTCCGGACGCGGTTATTACCCAAATGGCTGGCAACTTCCAAAACCAAATCACTTCGCTCTTTGTCCGGCGATTTGATTGTCAAAGCAGTGTAAATGGCGGGCGGGGTGTTTCCAAACTCCACATCTACCACTGGCCCGATAATTTGAATAATTTTTCCGTTCATATTATTTAGAAATTTCTAGCAATTCTTTAGTAATTTTAGCTTGCCGGGCTTTGTTGTAAGAAAGCGTCAATTCTTCAATCAATTCGCGAGCATTGTCGGCGGCGTTTTTCATCGCTACCATCCGCGACGAATGTTCCGAAGCGTTGGCTTCTAAAATAACCTGGTGAACTTCAACATAAAAAAGGTGGGGCAGGAGCTGGCGAAGGACTTGTTCGGGAGACGGTTCAAAAATATACGGCAAATCGTCGGTCGTCAAGCCAAGCGCGTTAGGAATGCCGGAATAGCGGCCGCGCAGTGGCACGGTGTTTCGGACGATTTCTTCCAAAGTTTTTTCAGAAAAAGGCAAAAGTATTCGGGTCAGAACTTCTTGTTTCAAAACCGAAAGAAAATTGGTAAAGATGAAAACCACTTGAGCGGTTTTTTCTTCGGCGAACAACTGTTCCAAAAATTTAGCAATTGGTTCGGTTTCGTGAAGTTCAGCTAAATCACCGACCCCGTCAAACTGTTTCAAGATTTTTAGGTTAATATATTCAAAATAGCTTTTGGCTTTTTTACCGACGGAAATTATTTGGACTTCGGTGTCAGCTGGCGCGTTTTTTATAAATTCTTCGGCTCGGCGCAAAACATTGCTGTTGAAAGCGCCGGCCAAACCTTTGTCGGAAGTGACCACGACCAGAGCGATTTTTTTGATTGGCCGTTGGGCGAGCAGGGGAGACAACAGCGCAAGGTCGGTTTCAATTTTGCTGCTTAAATTTTTGAGAATTTGCAAAGCCGCCAAAGCATAAGGGCGGGTAGAAAGCGCCGCTTGCTCGCTCTTGCGCATTTTTACCGCCGCTACCGCTTCCATCGCTTTCGTGATTTGCCTGATATTTTTGGTGGCGCCAATCCTGTTTTTTATTACTCGTTCATTGGCCATCAGATTTTCTTCCAATAATTTTTAACGAAGTCGGCGCAGGATTCTTTCAGAGTTTTTTCGGTTTCCGGTTTGAGTTCGGCGGACTGGCGGATTTCTTTAAGCAAGACGGCTTTTTGCTGACGCAAATAGGCCAGTAATTCTTTTTCAAATTTTGGCACTTCGGCAATGGTAGCGGTGTCCAAAAAACCATTGACCGCGGCGAAGATGGAAACTACTTCCTCTTCAAATGGTATATTCAAAAATTGCGGCTGTTTCAAAAGTTCAGTCAAACGCGCGCCGCGAGCGATTTTCTTTTGCGTTTCCGGGTCTAGGTCTTGACCGAATTGGGCGAAAGCGGCCAGTTCGCGAAATTGCGCCAATTCCAAACGCAAAGTGCCGGCCACTTTTTTCATAGCTTTGGTTTGCGCCGCCGAGCCAACGCGCGAAACCGAAAGCCCGACATTTACCGCTGGCCGAATACCTTGATAGAAAAGCGACGATTCCAGATAAATTTGACCGTCAGTGATGGAGATGACATTAGTTGGAATGTAGGCGGAAATGTCGCCAAGCTGGGTCTCAATAATCGGTAGAGCCGTTAACGAACCGCCGCCGTAATTTTTATTTAATTTAGCGGCGCGTTCCAACAAGCGCGAGTGCAGGTAAAAAATGTCGCCCGGATAGGCCTCGCGGCCCGGCGGCCGGCGCAATAAAAGAGAAATTTGCCGATAGGCGACGGCGTGTTTGGATAAATCGTCGTAAATTACCAGCGCGTCTTTGCCTTGTGCCATAAAATATTCGCCGATGGCGACACCGGCGTAAGGCGCGAGGTATTGGAAAGCGGCGCCGACGCCAGCGCTGGCCGCCACGACCACCGTGTATTTCATGGCGCCGGTTTTTTTCAAATGTTCAACAATCTGGGCGATTTTTGATTCTTTTTGGCCAATAGCGACATAAACGCAAATCGGCGTACTGAAACGAGTGTCTTTACCTTGATTGACGATAGTGTCAATGGCGATGGCGGTTTTACCGGTTTGCCGGTCGCCGATAATAAGCTCGCGTTGGCCGCGGCCGATGGGAATCATACCGTCAATCGCTTTGATGCCAGTTTGCAGGGGAATTTTCACCGACTCGCGGGTGATAACGCCCGGCGCGATTTTTTCCAATGGACAATCTTTAACTTCGTTGCCGATTTTTGATAATGGTTCGCCACCATCAATTGGTTCACCTAAAGAATTAACTACCCGGCCGATAATTTTTTCCGAAACCAGAATAGACAAAACTTTGCCGGTGCTTTTGACCGTTTGTCCTTCTTTGATGGGTGTCGCGTTGCCCAAAATTATTACGCCAACCGAATCTTCTTCCAAATTCATAGCCAAACCCTTCACACTTTCAGCGGACTTGCCCGCCTCATCGGTGGGTAAAAATTCCAGCAGTTCCGAATATTGGACATTACTTAAACCATGAACAATTGCCACGCCGTCGCCGACTTTAGCAACGGTGCCGATTTGAGCCACTGTCGGTCCGGCGCGCAGGCCCTTAATTTCATTTTTTAATTCTTCTAAAATGTTTTGCTTGTCCATAATTGTTTCAAGTTTTCTAATCGTCCCTTGACGCTATTATCAATTCTCAAATCGCCAATTCGGATAATGCTACCGGCAATCAATGCGGGGTCTGTTTGCCAAGCCAGTTCCACTTTTTTACCGTTGATTTTTGTCGGAAAAATCGGCTGGCTTTTTTGAGCAGTGACGATTTCCACTTTAATCGCGTTTTCTTTTTGTCGGCGAATTTTTTCAAAATGTCGGCCAATTTCATTCAATAATCTTGCGGCGCCCATTTTTTTCAAAAAAACAGCGAAGCGAGAAACAATTTCTTTCCGAGCCGTTGGTTTTTCAGACAGCAGTTCGTAAAAAGCGGTGGCAAGTTGTTTTGGTGAATAGCGGTTCATATTTTTTCTATCGCTGATTTTTCTAATTTTTCTTGAACTTTCTTGTCCAAAACATCTCCTAAACTGTTTTCAATCGCCAAGGCCACGGTCGCGCCGATTTCTTGTTTAAGCTCGCGCCGCAATTTAATGCGAGTTTCTTCCAAAGTTTGTCGGCCGGCGGCAAGGGTTTTTTCTACTTCTTTTTTGGCTTCGGCGAGCAATAATTCTTTCAATTCCTTGCCGTTTTTTTCCACCACTGCCAGCAGTTCCTGGCCGCGCTTTCTGGCCTCGGTAAGAATTTTTTCCTCTTGTTCGTAGGCAACTTTGATTTTTTGGTCAAGCGCCACGGCGCGGTTAGCGTCGGTTTCCAACTTTTTTCTTCGCTTTTCCAAAAGTTCCAGTAACGGCCGGTAAAGCAACCAGCGCAAGACGGCAACCAGAATGCCAAAGTTTATAAGCTGGGCAACCAAAATTTTCCAATTGATGCCAAGTTGGGAAAAAAGTTCCGCCACGACTTTTAGACGAATTTGATAATGAGCGCCACCACCAAAGCGTAAATGGCGATGGCTTCGGCGAAAGCGATAGCCAAAATCATCGCCGCTTGGATTTTTGGCGCCGCTTCGGGATTACGACCGATCGCTTCCATCGCCTTGGCGGCGAGCAAGCCGATACCAATACCAGGACCGATAGCGCCTAGACCAATCGCTAAAGCCGCGCCCAAGCTAGCCATTTGATTTACCGTTTCCACAGCGGTTGTTTCCATTTTAAAAAAATTATTGATAAAAAAAGAATAGACCTCTAAACGGGGTCAATGAAAAATATCATAGCAAGTTTTATTACCAAACACAAATTTTTTCAGCCAGTTTTTAATGCGCTGGTTTTTGGGTGGCCGAGGCGAGAAAAATCATGGTGAGGACGGCGAAAATCAGCGCTTGGATTAAACCGACGAAAAGTTCCAAAGCCAAGAATGGCGCCGGCACGATGTAGGGAACGAGGAAAACAATGATAATCAGCAACACCTCGCCGGCGAACACATTGCCGAATAGCCGGAAAGAAAAAGACAGAATCTTGGCGAATTCACTGATGGTTTCTAAGAGGCCGACGAAAAAAGCCACTGGACTTTTCAGGGAAATAAATTTACCGAAATGGTGCTTGGCGCCGATGGAAATTATGCCGACGATTTGACTCATTATCACGACAATCAAAGCCAGCGCCAAGGTCATCGCTAAATCAGCGTTGGCTGACCGGAGCAGGGGAATAAATTCAGTTTCGCCGGCGTGATTTTGAAAAAGGCCGATGGAGCCGAAACCGGGTAGTATCCCCATCCAATTGCTCACCAAAACAAAAAGAAAAATGGTGGCCACTACTGGAAAAAAACGGGTAGCGATTTGGCGGCTACCGGCGATGGTAGCCATAAAATCCAAAACCGCTTCCACCACTGCTTCCACCGCGTTTTGGAATTTTCCTGGAATTTCTTTCAAAGTTTTGGAAAAAATAAAAGCGATGATAATTAAAACCAACATCGCCAGCCAGGAGGCGAGCAAGGTGTTGGTGATGGGCAAGCCGGCGATATGGCCAATAGTTTCAGCGGTGATTGAAATCGGGGTCATTATTGAAAAAGTTTATTAACTTTTTTAATGATAATAATGGTTGAGATAGTAATAGCTAAAAGGGTTCCTGTCAAAAGAAAAATTGGGCTGGCTTGAAATACTTTATCTGCCCAGCGACCCAACAGCGCCAAGCCGACTAACGGCAAAACGATAGTCCAGCCGACTTCAAACGCCAGCGGCAAAAGTTTTTGCTCTTTATTTTTCTCATTTTCCACGCTGGAATTATAACATCTTTAGCGCTATACTGCGGTTATGAAAATTTTGGATGGGAAAATCATCAGAGATGAGATTTTGGCGCAGCTGAAAGGGGAATTTGCCAAATTGCCGACACCGTCGCGTTTGGCGATTATTCAAGTTGGCGCTCGGGCTGATTCTACCGCTTACATTCGCCAAAAGAAAATTTTTGCCGAAAAAGCTAATGTAATAGTGGAACGTATTAAATTTCTGGAAAATTGTTCAGGGGAAGAAATCATAGAAAAAATTCGCGGTTTGAATAAGGACAAAGAAGTTCACGGTATCATTGTTCAATTACCTTTGCCGGCGAATTTTAACGCCGATGAAATTATTGAATCAATCAATCCAAGCAAAGATGTGGACGGCTTGACGGCCAAAAATTTGCGCCAATTGATGATGGGGGATTTAGACGGCTTAATTCCAGCGACCGCTAAGGGTATTTTGAAAATTCTTGATTATTATAAAATTCCCATTGCCGGCCGGCGAGCGACGATAATCGGTCGTTCGCGTTTGGTCGGCAAGCCGGCGGCGTTGGCGCTTTTGGCGCGAGGCGCAACGGTAACGATTTGCCATAAGGAAACGAAAAATATCGCCGCTATCAGTAAAGAAGCCGATATTTTAATCACTGCCACTGGTCAAAAAAATTTAATTGGCAAAGAATTTGTCGCGCCTGGCCAGACAATAATTGATGTTGGTAATGAAGTGGACTTTGAAGCGATTAAAAATATTGTTGGGGCGATTACGCCAACGCCCGGCGGTGTTGGGCCTTTGACCGTTGCCTGCCTGTTTGAAAATTTATTAAAAGCGCGTATAATACAATTAAATTATTAAATATTTTTTTATTTTATGGACAATAAAAATTGTTGCGATGGAAAAATGAAAACTTGGCTTTTGGTTTTGATTATTATCGTCTCGGTATTTTTCGCCGCCAAGGCGATTAAAGAGTTTAAAGCTCTTGGTTTCGTCGGCAAAGAACTTTCGCCACTCGCGACTATTATGGTTTCGGGTGAAGGCGAGGTAGCCACCAAACCGGATATCGCCTCTTTTTCTTTCACCGTGGAAAAAGAATCGCTGAATGTCGCCGAGGCTCAATCCGAGGCGGCGAAGATTATTAATGAAATTTTGGCCGAATTGAAAAAATTAGGCGTGGCGGAAAAAGATGTTAAAACACTCGGTTACAATATTTACCCGCGCTATGAATATTTTGCCGGCGGCGTGAGTTACGAATATTATCCGCCGAATGGCGGCAAGCGGGGGCTGGCCGGTTATGTCGTGAGCCAAACAATTGAAGTTAAAGTTCGTAAAATCGCTGACGCGGGCAAGATCATTTCCAGTATCGGTGAACTAGGTGCCGACAATTTAAGCGGTCTCTCTTTCTCAATTGACAAAGAAGAAGAATTCAAAGCTGAAGCGCGCCAAGAGGCAATTGCCAACGCTCAAAGCAAGGCCAAAACTTTGGCGAAAGATTTGGGTGTGACTCTGGTGCGAATTACTGGTTTTTCCGAATCGGGTATCCGTGGCCCAATTTATTACGCTAAATCAATGGAAGTGTCTGGGCTCGGTGGTGGCGATGTGGCGCCGGAAGTGCCGTCAGGAGAAAATCGGATTGTATCCAATGTCACGCTTACTTACGAAATCAGGTAATCTCCAATTTGACAAAAAGGACAGAATTGGTAAATATAATGATGTCCCTCCTTTTGAACTGGTTTTCCTCTTCGGAGGGAAATGGTTGGTTCCAGGTCTTAAGGGGGGATTTTTAATAAAATGAGAGTTGTTGAATATCTTAAAGAAACCAGAAGCGAACTGAAACATGTCAGCTGGCCGACGCGTCGGCAGGCCATCGCTTTTACCGCGATTGTGATTGCCATTTCCGTTTTTGTGGCGGTTTTTCTCGGTTTGTTTGATTACCTCTTTACTTTAGCAATCGAGAAGTTTATTTTGTAATAGTATGTCCAAGCAAAATATTACGGGCGAGCGGCACTGGTATGTCATTCACACTTACGCTGGTTATGAAAACGCGGTAGCGCGCAATCTGAAACAGCGTATTGAGTCGTTGGGCATGGCGGATAAAATTTTCAATGTGGTGGTGCCGACCGAAAAGAAAATAAAAATTAAAGCTGGCAAGCGGGCGGAAGAAGAGGAAAAAATTTATCCAGGTTATGTTTTGGTGGAAATGGTTGTCACCGACGATTCTTGGTATGTCGTTAGAAACACGCCGCGAGTGACGGGGTTCGTCGGCAGCGGCGTTTACCCGGTGCCGCTCGAAAAAAAAGAAATTGACGAATTGTTCAGACGAATGAATGCCGCTACGCCCAAACACAACATTGATTTGGAATTGGAAGACGCGGTGACGATTGTTGACGGGCCGTTCAAGGAATTGGACGGTAAGGTGGCGGAAGTGGACAATGAGCGCGGTAAGGTTAAAGTGCTGGTGTCCATGTTCGGCCGCGAAACGCCAGTAGAACTAGATTTTCTACAAGTCAAAAAGATTTAATTAGTATAATTGGTAAAATTTGTATATTAGCATCGTGTCAAAAATATGAAAAAAATCGCGAGACAATTAAAAATGACGATTGCTGGCGGCAAAGCGACACCGGCGCCGCCGATTGGTCCGGCTTTGGGCCAGGCGAAAGTCAATATCGGCGAGTTTATTACCCGTTTCAACGAAGGCACAAAAAAAATGGCGGGCGAATTGGTGCCGGTAGTGGTTACCGTTTATGAAGATAAAACTTTTAATTTATCGTTCAAAACTCCGCCGGCCAGCGCTTTGATTTTGAAAGCGGCGGGCAAAGAAAAGGGTTCGGGCAAAAACGCGGTCAGTAAAGCCGGTTCCATCACCAAAGCCCAAGCTCGCGCCATTGCCGAGAAAAAATTGCCCGACCTAAACGCCAATGACTTGGACGCAGCGACGAAAATTATAGAAGGTTCCGCCCGCTCCATGGGTATAGAAATTAAATAGTAAAACAGTTATAGCAAATCACCGCCATGGCTGTGATTTGCTAAATCGTTTAATTTTTAAACCCTCTCCACATACTCGCCGGTTTCGGTGTTGACGCGGATGCTGTCGCCTTCGTTGATGAACAGCGGCGTGCTGATTTCGGCGCCGGTTTCCAGTTTGACGGTTTTGGAGGCGCCTTTGGAAGTGTCGCCTTTGACGGCAGGCGGCGCTTCGGTAACTTTCAATTCTACTTTAATCGGCAAGCGGACGCCGATAACTTTTTCCTCAAAAGTCAGCAGTTCAACGACGGCGTTGGTTTTCAAAAATCTGCCGCCCTCGCCGATTTGAGCGATTTCCAATTTGAAACGATTTGCGGGATTATTCGGTTCGCAAAACCACCACTCGCCTTTATTGTTGTATAGATATTTCGCCTCTTTTTTTTGTAAATCCGCTTCAGCCATTTTATCTTGCTGGTGAAAAGTGTAATCGGTGACTTTGCCGGTGATAAGATTTTTGAGTTTTGTTTGGTTGACTGGCTTGCGCTGTTGCATGCGGAAAATATGGGCGTCCAGCACTTCGTAGGGCGCGCTGTCCAAAACAATAAATTTTTTCGGCAAAATTTCGTTGTAGTTCAACACAAAATTATCCTAGCAAGATATTGCCTTTCCGGCAAATTTCTTTTGGAAATTACAGATGTCAGACATCCGTCAAATTTAACTGTTGATATCAGTATTTGCGGGGGGGCAAAAGGGTGTAAAGTTAAGCCAGTGGTTTAGTCGTTCTAATTTAGAAATTTTATAAATAAAATAATGTTTATGAAAAACAAAAATTTTTCGGCGATGGTTTTATCCGTTGCCATTTTGGGCGCGGTGACGCTAACGGCCGGCAGTGTTTATGCCGCCGGTCTGACTCAAGCGCAAATCAACGCCATCGTTGGTTTGCTCCAATCGTTTGGCGCCGAGCAGTCGGTTATCAATAATGTTCAGGTTTCGTTAAGTGGCGGAACGCCGAGTGTGCCGACCACCTCAACGACGACAACTCTTCCGGCATCAGAATGCTACCGGCTTTCTACCGGAATGTGGGTCGGTCTTTCCGACCGAGAGGCCGGCAACGAAGTGTCGCGTCTCCAAAAGTTTCTCCGTGCTCAAGGCGATTTTACTTACTCCGAGATTACCGGTTTTTACGGACCGGCGACTGAAGAAGCGGTGCGACGGTTTCAATCCCGCTCGGGAATTGTTTCCAGCGGCAATGCCGAAAACACCGGCTATGGCGTAGTTGGTCCTTCCACCCGGGCGAAAATCGCAGCCATTTCTTGTGGCAATATTTATCCTTTGCCGATTCCAACTCCGGTTCCTGTTCCGATTCAACCTTTCAATAATCTCCCGCCGGCGATTGACGGTATTTCCGGTCCGACCGCTCTCAATATAAGCGAGATGGGAACTTGGACAATCAAAGCTCATGACCCTGAAAACGGCGCGCTTTCCTACTCGGTACATTGGGGCGATAGTCCCAATACCGGCAGTGCTGGCACAAATGCGCCCACACTTTCTACGGCTTTGCAAACCACCACCTT
>JBBUFP010000034.1:3496-17922 GCA_038056445.1 Patescibacteria group bacterium | reverse complement strand
ATGAACTCCAATAAAAAAAACTTAATAATCATTTTCACCGTCGTGGTGCTGGTGGCGATTGCTGTTGGTATCGCTTACTATTTTTTCTTTATGAAAGGCGAAACGGGTGGCGAACCGACAGCGATACCAACTTTGCCGATTGGCGGTCCGGGCGGCTTGCCTACGGCGCCGCCCACCGGCACGGCCGCGCCAGCGACTGGCGCTGGAACAAAAGTAAATATTCCGCGTTTGCGCCAAATCACTAAAGAGCCGGTGGGCGGCGCGGGGATTTTCGGCGATGTCATTCGCTATATTCAGCGAGCCGACGGCAATATTTTTGAAACAAAAACCGACACTTTAACCGTCAATCGGCTTTCCAACAAAACCATACCAAAAATTTATGAGGCAATTTGGGCCCAAACCGGCGGTGGGCAAGGCGGCGCTGGCGATATTGTCATCACTCGCCAACTGAAAGACGACAATGAGACCATTGAAAGTTTTGCCGCCAAATTGTCTGGTTCTGCCAGTTCCACCGAAAAGCAATTAAGCGGTGTTTATCTGCCGCAAAGAATTTCCGCTTTGGCAATTTCGCCGGATAAAAGCAAAATGTTTTATCTTTATCCCTCTGGCACCGGAACAAGCGGTATTTTCGCCAATGCCGACGGCAGTAAAAAAACCTTGATTTTTGAATCGCCGCTAAGCGAGTGGCTGGCTGATTTTGCGGATAATAAGACCGTGGTTTTGACGACCAAACCTTCGGCCGGTGCCACTGGTTTTTCTTATTTCCTCAACACCGCTAACGGTAGTGTCAGTAAAATTTTAGGCAAAATTGCCGGTTTGACGATTTTAGTATCGCCCGATAAAAAATTGGCGCTTTACGACGAGAGCGTAACCGGTTCGTTCCGGACTAAAATTTACGATTTAACCGGCAATCGCAGCACTGATTTCGCTCTTCAAACCTTGCCGGAAAAATGCGTCTGGAGCCGAATTGAACCGACCGTTGTCTTTTGCGCCGCGCCTAAAGCCACGCCGGTTTGCTCTTACCCCGATTGCTGGTATCAAGGCCGCGTCGCTTTCAGCGACGATATTTGGAAAATCAATACTATTACCGGCGAAACCAATCGTCTGATTTCACCTGAATCATTCATCAATAAAACCATTGATGTTATAAATCCGCTGCTTAACGAAGACGAAAGTTTTTTGCTATTTATGAATAAAATTGATTTGACGCTGTGGGTTCTGGATGTGAGATAATTTTCTTATCTTAAAATCTCCCTTTGTAAAAGGGAGTCCCCGAGTCCGTGAGGGGGAGGGATTTAAAAAATCCCCCGTCCCGATATCGGGACACCCCCTTTTTCAAAGGGGGATTTCAGATAATGGTAGTTTTGCTCTAAAGTTAATTTTCAGCTAGAATAAACGAATGGCAAGTTTTTTCCATACCATTATTTTCGTGCCGCTCTATAACGGTTTGGTTTTTTTGATTGACATTACGCCGTTCGCCGATGTCGGCATCGCAGTTATTGTTTTTACCTGCATTGTCAAACTGTTAATGTTTCCCTTGTCCAAAAAGGCGGTTAAAACCCAAATGGCGATGAAAGCCATTGAACCGGAAACGGAAAAAATCAAAAACCAATTCAAAAACAATAGGGAAGAGTTGGCGCGTCAAACGATGGCTCTTTACAAAAAACACCAGGTCAATCCGTTTTCCAGTTTCGCCGTGATTTTGATTCAAATTCCGATTATTCTAGGTTTGTATTATGTTTTTTTCAAAGGCGGATTGCCGACCATCAATACCGATTGGCTTTACTCTTTTGTGGCCGCGCCCGATAAAGTCAATATGCTTTTTTTGGGGCTTTTGGATATTTCCAAAAAAAGCATATTGTTGGCGCTGTTAGCTGGCGTTACTCAATTCTTCCAGGCAAAACTGGCGATGCCGCCGATTAAACCGCGGGGCGACAAGCCCGATTTCAAGGCCGATTTGGCACGGAGTATGGGACTGCAAATGCGCTACATTTTTCCGGTGGTCGTCGTGTTTATCGCTTACAGCATTTCCGGCGCCATTGCTTTATATTGGACAACGAGTAATATTTTCGCCATCGGCCAGGAATTGGTGATTCGCAGGCAATTAAAAACCGGCCAACAAAAATTATGAACAATGAACTTATTATTGAAACCATCAAAGAACTTTTGGGCAAAATGGCTATGCATTGGGAAAGCGTGGAGTTGGCGCCCGATTCCAAGGATGCCCATCCGCGCTTTTTGGTCAAAAGCAACGATTCCGGCGTTTTAATCGGCACTCACGGCGAACATTTGGGCGCCTTAACCATGGTGGCGCGGCGCCTAGTAAGCAAAAGAATGGATATGCCGGTTCACCCCGTTAGAGGCAAAGAGATAAACCTCGCCTCTAACGGGGTAAAATTTTTTATTGACATCAACGGCTATTTTGAAAACAACACTCGCGAGCTGCAGCTGAAAGCCAAAATTATGGCCGAGCGAGCGCGCTCGTTCAAAACCAATATGGAACTGGAACCGATGTCGCCTTACGAACGAATGATTATTCACTCGGCGCTGGAGGCATTCCCCGACATCAAAACCGAATCAGTCGGTTTCGGCCGGGGTAGGAAAGTGGTGATCAAGTATGTGGAGAGTGTAAATTAAATTTGTGTTGCAAACTCAACGAGTTTTGCAAAAAAAATTTTAAAATTTGTTCTTTGCGCCTAACTAATAATTTCTGCTTTCCTCAAAATATTTTTTATTTCTGCCTGGAGTTTTTGGAAGTTTAATTTTTCGGCGCCTTTTTTGATAATAAACAAACAAATGGTTGGAGTTTTTATTTGCGGCAAAAGATTCCGCGCCGCCGCGTAGCCGCGGCGGCGCAGTCGGTTTCTGTCTACCGCTTTGGGACAAATTTTTGCCGAAACCGAAAAAGCAAAACGGCTTGCCCCGCCAAAGGCGGTGTTTTCTTGCGCCTCTTTTGTTTTCAACACAAAAAACGGCGAACTGAAAGTCCCGCTCGCGCGATAAACCACCTCAAATAATTTTCTGGAAACCCGTTGTTTTTTAGGCAACATAAAACTATCGCGAGGTTGAAAGCTTCGCCCGGCCTTTGCGCCGGCGCTCGCGGATTGCTCGGCGGCCGCCGTAAGTTTTTTGACGCGACAAAAAGCCGTGAGTCCGAGCGCGTTTTCGTTTTTTAGGTTTATAAGTGAAAGACATTATTTTATAAATTTCCAAAATTGTTATCAACAATTAATACACATATTACTAACATATTTAAGAGTTGTTCACAAGTTCTGTATAATGGGAACACTAGTATAATAACTTTAATGGATAATAAAAAACTTTGGGACAGCGTTTTGGCCGAAATTGAATTAGGGGTTTCCGGCGCCACTTTTAACACCTGGTTCAAAAACACCAGTATCGCCAATCTTCAAGATGGTGTGGTTTATTTAATCGTGCCCAACACTTTTGTTAAAGATTGGCTGGTGCAAAAATATCACCGAACGATTTTGAAAACCTTGCGCGGTCTGGCTGATTTTGTTCGGGCGGTGGAATACAATGTTTCCGAAAAAGAACTGCACAAGAAAACCGACGAAACCGAAAAAACATCGTTAGCGCCAACTATTGAATTACCCTTAAAGGAACATTACATCAACAAAGAAAATAATTTAAATCCCCGCTATACTTTTGAAACTTTTGTTGTTGGTTCGTTCAACGAATTAGCTCACGCCGCTTCCCAAGCCATAATCAAAAAACCGATTGCCTACAATCCCTTATTCATCTACGGCGGCAGCGGTCACGGCAAGACCCATTTGATTCAAGCGGTCGGCAATCAAATTAAAATTAATTGGCCGGAAAAGAAAGTTTTTTATGTCACTTCGGAAAAATTCACCGTTGATTACATCAACTCCGTTCAAAATCAAAAAATGAATGATTTCAAAGAAAAATACCGCAAGTATGATGTGTTGATAATGGACGACATCCAGTTTTTTTCCAACACCGAGCGAACTCAAGACGAACTTTTTCACTTATTTAACAGTTTGCATGACGGCAATCATCAGATTATTTTCTCTTCCGACAAACACCCTAATTATATTCCCAACTTGGAGGACCGACTCAAGTCGCGTTTCGTCTCGGGTATGATTGTTGATATTCCAGCGCCAGACCATGAGTCGCGCTTGGCGATTTTGCGAGCTAAAGCCCGATTGAATAATTTTTTCTTAATTGATGAAATTGTTGAATATTTGGCCGACTCGGTGGCTGGTAATATCAGGGAATTGGAAGGGGCTTTAAATGTAATTATCTGCCAATCCCAACTTAAAAACAAAGAACTTTCTTTAGCTGAAGTAAAAAACCTAATTAAGGACACCGACAAGCCAAAAAAATCCATCGCCCCGAAAGATATCGTCAAAACCATCGCCAATTTCTACAATATAGATGAGGCCTCAATTTATGAAAAAACCCGCCGGAAGGAAGTGGTGAGGCCGCGCCAAATCGTGATGTATATTTTAAGAAAGGATTTTAATATTTCTTTTCCATCTATTGGTGAAAAGCTTGGTGGTCGGGACCACACCACCGTTATTCATTCTTGTGAAAAGGTGGAAAATGATATGAAAAACGACAGTGTTTTGGCTAAAGAGGTCTCTCAGATTCGGGCGATGTTTTAGGAAAAATTATGGGTAAAACTTGTTGATAAAATTGTTTAAATTATGTTGAAAAGCTGTTAGTAAAAAATCAATTATCCACAAGTTAAAAATAAAATTATTAAATCTTGAAAAGTTGTTCATAAAGTTTCAACAAATTGTAAGAAAAAATTAATTTGATTTAAGTTGATAATTAAGGTATTTTTAATTTTTCCACATATTAACAGCTATAATAGTAATAAAATGAAAATAGAATGTATTAAAGACAAACTAACTTGGGGATTAGATAAGGTGGCAAAAATTGCTGGTAAAAATCTTACTCTACCGATTTTATCTTGCGTTCTTTTTGAAGCTAAAAAAGGTTTATTAAAAATCAAAGCCACCAACCTTGATTTTGGAGTGGAAGTGTCAATTCCGGTAAAAGTGATTGAAGAAGGAATATTGGCGGTGCCGGGTAATGTGGCGGCAAATTTTATTGAAAATATTAACGACCGGACGGTTTTATTGGAAGAAAAAGAAAATAATTTAACTATTACCACCGAAAGAAATAAAACCATTATTAAAACCCATAATCACAGCGATTTTCCAAACATCCCTAGCCCAACCAAAGAATTTTCGGTTAAAATAAACGCTAAAGATTTTATTAATGGATTAGCTTCGGTTTGGTACAGCGCTTCCACTTCCACTATCAAACCGGAATTATCCAGCGTTCACATTTACGAGCAGAATGATGAAATGATTTTTGTTGCCACTGACTCATTTCGATTGGCGGAGAAGAAAATTAAAATAAAAAAACACGACAGTTTTTCGCCAGTGCTAATTCCCAATAAAAATATTCAAGAAATTATCAGAATTCTCGGCGGCTTGGAAGAAGATTTGGAAATAAATATTTCCAAAAATCAATTATCAATTAATGTTGAAGGTTTATATTTAGTGTCGCGATTAGTGGATGGTGTTTTTCCTGATTACAAACAGATTATTCCCAAAGAATTCAAAACGGAAATAACTTTACTTAAGCAGGATTTGATAAATTCCTTAAAATTGGCGCATATTTTTTCTGACAATTTTAACCAAATTAGCGTTCATTGTTTGCCGAAAAAGAATTTATTTGAACTTAAAACAAAAAATAACGATGTTGGTGAAAATGTAAATCAATTAAAGGCGGCCATCAAAGGCGAAGATATAGACATCAATTTTAATTATCGCTATCTTTCCGACGCTTTTTCCTCCGTCAACTCCGACAGTATTTTTATTGGCTTTAATGGTTTGAGCCGGCCGGTGGTGCTCAATGGCATCGCTGACAAATCCTTCACCTACCTAGTAATGCCGATGAATAAATAGAAGCAAAAATATTCGCTATTCGTTAATTCTGAAAGTTGCTTCGATTTTGGCTTTGTTATAGACGGCATCGGAAGCGATGACTTCAATTTTGTTGTCACCGATTTCGCCGTAGCTGGCAAGTTTAATGCTTAAAGCAAAGGGCGCCTGAATGGTTGAACCGACATAACGGCCATTCAAAAACAAATCAATTTTTCGCAAGGGATACGAACCGCTATTCGTGACAGTGATGTTGATTGTCTCGGCGCGGTTGTAAGAATTTTTCAAACCTTGAATTTGAAGAACTGGCATTTTGCCAGGCAGGTGAATATCGTCAGTGGTAGTGGGAATAACACTTTGGTTTTCATCCGCTAGATTTTTTTCCGCCACCCATTTTCTAACGGCGTATTCCCAAGAATTGAATTGTGAATCATCGGCTGGATTAGTCGGCGCCGGGCCCCAAGGATTGTTTTTGTCTAGCCAATAAAGAATAGAATGAACTTGGCGGACCACTTTTTCGTCCCTGGTTTCCATTGGTGTGTATTGAGTGGCTAATTTGCCAGACATTTTGTCTATGAAGTAAGATTGATTGCCTTGCCAAAAACCGCGCAAAACCGGTTTGAGATTTGAATTGTCGGCGACGGCCGGTTTTTTAAATTTTTCATCGGGATAATTTTTCAACGCTTCCACTATAAATTCGTGCCACATTGGTGCCACAATGAAGCCGGCCACTTTCTTTTCCATTGGGCTGTTGTCATTGTTGCCGGCCCAAGCGCCAACTGCCAGTGACGGCGTGTAGCCCAAAATCCAAGCGTCGCGGTAATCGTTGGTGGTGCCAGTTTTAACCGCTACCTCGCGGCCATCAATATAAAGGGCAGAATGAACGCCGAAAGCCGGTTGACGCGCTTCCTCGTCGGAAAGAATATTGGAAATCGTCAAGGCGATGTTTTCCGGCAGAACGACAGCAGGTTTGGTTTGAAATTCTTCCAAAATTTTTCCGTTTTCATCTTCCACCTTCAAAATTCCAACATAAGGATTGCGCAGGCCGCCATTGGCGAAAGTTGAATAGACGCCGGTTAAATCCAACAGTGACACTTCGCCGCCGCCCAAAACCAAAGTCAAACCATACTGATTAACATTAGTTAAACTTTCAATACCCAAATCCTTGGCGAGGCGCAATGATTCTTTCAAGCCGGCTAAATATAAAACTTTGATGGCGGGAATGTTGATGGACTGGGCCAAAGCGTGGCGCAAATCAATCGGCCCGCGGTAAATCAAATCGTAATTTTCTGGCCGATAGCATTTATCTTCTTCTCCTAAAACAATTGGCGTGCCGTCGGGGTTGCAGTAAGCAGAAAATTCCGTCTGTAAATCAAAGACCATCGTTTCCGGCGTGTAACCTTTTTCAAAAGCGGTGGCGTAGACAATTGGTTTGAACGCCGAGCCGGGTTGGCGGCGGGCCAGCGCCACATTAAAATTGCCGTCAATTTCTTGGTCAAAATAATCGCGCGAACCGACCATAACCAGAATCTGGCCGGTTTTGGGGTCAAGCGCTGTCAGGGCGGCGTTCTCGGCGTTGTAATTGATTTTGTTTTGCAAAGCCCACTTCCGAACAATTTCTTCGGCTTTGGTTTGAAGCGAATAGTCCAAAGTTGTTATTACTTTCAGGCCGCCAGAGCGCACTGTTTCCTCGCCATACTTATTTTCCAAATAATTTTTAATGAACATTACAAAGTGCGGTGCTCGGATACCGGTGTCGTCGGGCGGCAACCAATTAACCGTTTCCTTTTTTGCCGTTTCATATTCTTCCTGAGTGATGAAGTGTTCCGCCAACATTCTTTCCAGTGTGAAATTTTTTCTCTCTTCTAATTTGTCTTGGTGATTGCCGAAGGGTGAAAAATACGACGGCGCTTGGGGCAGGGAAGCGAGATAGGCCGCCTCGGCGATGGAAAGAACGGCGGCTTTTTTACCGAAATAATTTTGGCTAGCTTCCTCAATACCGTAAAGACTACCGCCATAAGGAATTTCATTTAGGTAAAGCGACAAAATTTCTTCCTTGCTCATTTTTTTTTCCAATTTCAACGCTAATACCCATTCTTTAAGTTTGCGGGTGATAGTTTTATCATTAGTTAGGATGGAATTTTTCACCACTTGCTGGGTGATGGTGGAACCGCCTTGGCTGTAACTGAAGTTGGTTAGGTTGGCGGAAATAGCTCGAAGTATCGCTTTCGGTTCAATACCGCGGTGTTGGTAAAAACTGGCGTCCTCAATCGCCACTGTGGCATTTTTTATATTTCTGGAAATTTGAGTAAAGGGCACAACCGTTCGCCGTTCATTTTCGTGAATGTCGTAAAGTAAGGTTTCGCCGGTTCGGTCGAAAATTTTAGTTGATTGGGTAACGCGGCGCTCGCTGAGAGTGTCCAAATTGGGGATTTCTATATTACCAAGCCACAACAAAATCGCGCCGCTGCCAAACAAAAATAAACCGGCGGCGAGCGCCACCGCCTCTTTGATGTGTTTTTTCACCAATCGCCGTTTTTTCATCGCTTTTCATATTAGCATAATCGCCGCAAATTGTGATAAAGTATTGTTATGGCTGATTTAGAAAAATCAATTGAGGAATTGCTGACCCGCGGGGTGGAGGAGGTTTTTGTGCGGGAAAGTTTGAAGCAAAAACTTTTGTCGGGCAAGCAATTGCGGGTGAAATTCGGTATTGACCCGACCGGCGCGAAAATTCATATCGGGCGGGCGATTACTCTCTGGAAACTACGCGCTTTTCAGGAATTGGGGCACAAAATTGTTTTGATTATCGGCGACTTTACCGCCCAAATTGGCGACCCGTCCGATAAACTTTCCAAACGGCCAATGCTTTCCAAAGAGCAAGTCCAGGAAAATTTTAAAGATTACAAAAATCAAATCGGTAAAATTTTGGATTTATCAAAAGTTGAATTTGTCTACAACGGCGACTGGCTTGGCAAATTGGGTTTTCAAGAAATCAGCGAATTGGCGGAAGGCTTTTCGGTTCAGCAAATGACGGCGCGCCGTAATTTCAAAGAGCGCCTTGATAAAGGCGAGGAGGTTTCATTGCGTGAATTTATGTATCCCTTGATGCAAGGTTATGATTCGGTGGTGGTTAAAGCCGATGTGGAAATCGGCGGCACCGACCAATTGTTTAATTTGAAAGCCGGGCGGGTGATTCAAAAGCATTATGGGCAAGTGGAGCAGGACATTATGACGTTAAAAATGCTCGCCGGTACCGATGGCCGAAAAATGTCCACCAGTTGGGGTAATGTTATTACTATTGTTGATGAGCCGGATGACATGTTTGGAAAGATAATGTCGGTACGCGATGATTTAATTTTGGATTATTTCCTGCTTTGCACTGATACACCAGTGGAAGAAATCGAAAAAGTAAAATCAGAAATGACGGCCGGTAAAAATCCGCGTGATGTGAAATTGGATTTGGCGGAAGCAGTTGTCGTTCGTTACCATGAGGCGAAAAAGGCAAAAGAAGCACGCGAGAGTTTTATTTCAGTTTTTAAATCCGGTAATTTGCCGGAAAATATCAAAGAAGTAAAAGCTAAAGAGGGTGAATTGTTGATGGATATTGTTTTGCGGGAAAAATTGGTTTCTTCCAAATCAGATTTTCGCCGGTTGGTCAGCGAGGGTGCGGTTTCCAATGCCGAAACTAAGGAAAAAATTACCGACCCGTTTTTTAAAATCACCAGCAACTTTATCATTCGCATTGGCCCGTTGCGATTTTTGAAAATTGTTGTAGGCTGACCAAATTCTTTTATCGCAAAACTCTTTCTCGGGCACCACTTTCTCGAGACACGCATATTTGCCTGCTGGCAAATTGCTCTGCTCGCCCCGTCGGGCTGCGCAAGCTCTCGCTAAAGTGGCGCCCTCAACGAGTTTTGCTCTGTGTCTTTGCTAAAAACTTTCTTCATCACCCACTACTGGTTCGCTGGTTTCTTCTTCATCGTCTATTATTCCTGTCCCGTCGCCGGGTGGAATACCCATTTCATCTGGGCTCATAATAAAAGGTGTTTTATTTATTTTTTTAAACGACCGGCGGCAAACTTTAAACGCCGCGCTTAATTTGTAGCAGATTTAAAATTTCGCGCAATGGTGGACAAGCCAAGCTGTGGAAAACTTTTATGACCTTAAACTTTTTCGACAGGCGAGGTGAGTCAAGCCGATTGCTACTGCGTCCATTTCGTCGTCGTTTGCCCAGCGATCACCTCGTGATTTTGCGGGGCTTGGGAATACCGCCAATTTTTTTACCATATCAATCACTTGCTTTTTATCGCCGCGGCCGTAACCGGTTACGGCGATTTTTACTTGTAATGGTGTGTATTCAGCGACAGCTAGGCCAGCTGTCGCGCCGGCGTTTAAAATCACGCCGCGCGCCTCTGCCACCTTGAAAGCGGTTTTTTGATTGACATTAAAAAAGAGTTTTTCTATTGCTAATTCTTCTGGTTGATATTTGCCAATCACTTTTTTTATTTCCTCACCGATAGCCAAGAGTCGTGATTCATGGGGGAGAGCTATCGAAGTTTTAAAACAACAAGAAAAAACCACTCTAGGTGTTGCAGTATTTTCAAGGACGGCAATGCCCAATCTTTCGTATCCAGGATCAATCGCAATAATTTTCATTCGGCGTTGGTAAAAACTTCCTGCACTTCTTCGCAGTTTTCTAAATCTTCCACTAACTTATCTAATTTCACTAAATCTTCTTCAGTCATCGGCACGGTCGTGGTTGGTTTTAATCCCGCGGCAGTTTTGGTAAAAGCCCAAGCGGCCGAACCGGGGGCGGCGATGGCAAAACCGTGTTCGCTCAAAATGTGCTTAATCGCTTGCGCGGCTTTGTTGCGGTTGTCGGTCAAGGCTTTAATGAGCAAAGCTACGCCGCCGGGTCCGTAGGTTTCATAAATAATTTCTTCCATAGCGATTCCGGTGTCGCCGCCGGCTTTCTTAATCGCTCGGTCAATATTGTCACTCGGCATATTGGCCGCTCGGGCTTTTTCAATGGCCGCCTTTAATCCTGGGTCACTAAGATTACCTTTGGATTTTTTCGCTTCGGCGTCAATTAATTTAGCGAATTTACCAAAGATTTTTGACTTATAAGCGTCGGTCTTGGCTTTTTGCGTTTTAATTTGACTCCATTTATTATGTCCTGACATTTTTTAGAAATTAGTAATTAAAAATTAAACATTTCTCTTAGAAATGTGTCGATGTCCTTTTGGTGTAATCAACCGGCCGCGCGGGGTGCGTTCTAAAAAGCCGATTTGCATCAAGTAAGGTTCGTTGTATTCCTCAATGGTGTCGGTTTCGTCGCCTAAAGCGGCCGCCAAAGTGCCTAAACCAACCGGCCCACCGGAAAATTTTTCGGCGACGGTTTTCAGAATCATTCGGTCCGATTGGTTCAACCCCATTTCATCTATACCTAAAAGTTCCAACGCTTTTCTGACAATTTCCACTCGCAGTTTTTCTTTTTTGATTTGGGCGAAGTCGCGGCAACGCTTTAACAGATAATTGGCGGTGCGCGGTGTGTAGCGGCTGCGGTTGGCGATTTCCTCGGCGGCGCCGCTGTCAATCGCCGTCGCCAGAATTCTGGCCGACCGATTAATAATTTTTTCGATTTCCTTATTAGTGTAAAATTCCAATTTAAACACGCCGCCGGAAAAACGCGAGCGCAACGGCGAAGACACTCCGCCGATTTTGGTGGTGGCGGCGATTAAGGTGAATGGCGGCAGTTCCAGTTGAATGGTTCGCGCCGACGGCCCTTTGCCGATAATGATATTGAGCGAGCCGGATTCCATCGCCGGATAAAGCACTTCTTCAATGGCTTTGCTTAAGCGGTGAACTTCGTCAATAAACAAGACATCGCCTGGTGAAAGATTGGTTAAAATGGAAGCCAGGTCGCCGACTTTTTCAATCGCCGGTCCGGCCGTCACTTTAATCTGGGCTTTAGCTTCTTTGGCGATAAGGTGGGCGAGTGTGGTCTTACCCAAACCCGGCGGGCCGTAAAACAGCAAGTGCTCGGGCGGGTGGCGGCGCTCGGCGGCCGCCCCCAACAAGATGCGCAGATTGTCTTTGATGTTTTCTTGACCGATGTAATCGTTGAAATTGTCGGGTCGCAGGGTTTGGTCAAGGAAACCTTCGTCAAAAACCGGCGCCGGCGAAATTTTTTCTTTTGTTGACATAAATTACAAACTATGCTAAGCTTGCGGCAGTCCCAAAACGGGATTTTTCTTTGCCATAAATCTCTAAGCAATTAAGCCGCACAGGCCTACTGACATTTTTAGAGGGCATTTTTGTTTTTCGCTTCGCGTATTTACTCAAGTGCCCCTTATAAAAATTGTTTAACTTCAGATGTTTACATCAGAAGTATTGCTTAGAGATTTCTGGCAACGAACTTGTTTCTAATACTTCCGATATTAGTTGGTGGTGAGATTTCGGTCAATTGACGATTTCTTTTTCCGTGTCTTGTTCCAGATCCACGACCCGAGCCAGTTCATCCAACGAGGTAATGCCGGTTAAAACCTTAATGACGCCGTCTTGTTGCATGGTCAAAATGCCTTGAGGCTTGGCTAGTTTGCGGATTTCGCGGTCGCTCGGGTTTTCATCGATTAATTTTTCAATCGTTTCGTCGGTTTTGATGCCTTCAAAGACACCGATGCGGCCTTTGTAGCCGGTGTGGTTGCATTTGTCGCAGCCAATCGGTTCAAAGGTTTGCCAATCTTTCGGCGCGGCCTCATTCGGTGGTAGAGTTTTCAATATTTTTTCAATTTTTTCTTTATCAGTGTCTTTCAACGGCGCTTTTTTCTTACAAACGGGGCAAAGGCGACGCACTAAGCGTTGAGCCATAATTAAGGTGACGGCCGAGCCAATAATTTTAGGATTGATTCCAAGGTCAATAAGCCGCGGGTAAGCACCAGCGGCGTCATTGGTGTGGAGCGTGGAAAAAACCAAATGGCCGGTCAGCGAAGCGTTGATGGCAATGTCGGCCGTTTCATTGTCGCGGATTTCGCCGACCATAATTACATCCGGGTCCTGGCGCAAAGCCGAACGCAAGCCGTTGGCGAAGGTGTATTCCTTGTCGTCGGTCTGGGTTTGGACGATGCCCGGCAAGTGGTATTCAATCGGGTCTTCAATGGTGATAATTTTTACCGCCGCCGTGTGGATTTTTTTCAAAAAAGCGTAAAGAGTGGTGGTTTTACCCGAGCCGGTCGGGCCGGTGGTCAAGAGCATACCATTGGGCTTGTTGAGTTCAAGGGCGATAGTGTCGCGAAGTTTTTGGTTCATACCCAATTCTTCAAAAGGCACGGCAATGGTTTTCGGATTTAGGACTCGAAGCACAATTGATTCGCCGTAATTGCCGGGAATGAGGGAAGTTCTGATTTCAATATCAACATCGCCGATTTTGACGCTGAACCGGCCGTCCTGGGCTTCGCCTTTGACATTTAATTTCAAGCCGGACAATAATTTAACCCGCGATAAAAGCAAATTGTAGGTATTATGGTCAAAATTTAAAACATCATTTAAAACGCCGTCCAAGCGGAAGCGGATTCGGATATAACTTTCTTCCGGTTCAATGTGAATGTCGGAGGCCTCGGCGGCTAAAGCGCCAGCCAAAATAATTTCCATAATGTGCGATACCCGCAGGCGCTGTTTTTCGTCAATGGTTTGTTTAATCAAGGCGGCGGTGTCTTTAATGGTAGCCAGTTCTTTAGCTCTCGCGTTTACTTCTTCGCTGGAAATTTCCAAGGAACCGGCTTCGGTTCTTTTGGCGAACGATAAGTCTCTATAGCGTTCCCAAGTTCTTTCCAGTCCGTCGTTGGAGACAATATAAAGTGTTGGTTCGTAACCGTCGTCTTTTAATTTTTGTATCAGTTGCGAGATACCATCTTTGGTCGGGGACAAAGCGCCGATGGCGACTTTTTTACCGATTAAACTGAAAGGCGCGACTTTTAATTCGCGGGCGGTTTTCTCGTCCACCAGTCGCAGGGCGTCAGTGGCGATGGCAATGCCGGACAGGTTGATGTAAGGCACGCCGTATTTGGCCGACAAGGTTTGCGCCAAGTCCTCTTCTTCCTTGTGGCGCATACTGTCCAGTTTCTGCTGTTGTTTTTCTTCGTCAAATTGGATAACCATGCTTAGATTTTAACACAGTCGAGCCAAAATGCTTAAAATTTTTCGTGCTTGACAGCTATCAGCTTTTCTGCTATTATCTTGGGCAGTTTCCGAATAATCAAAAACTCGTTCTACCCAAAGTAGAACACAAAACAGAAAGGCAGATATGAAAAACGCAAAGTTAATGTTCGTTGTCATGTTGATATCAGTTTTACTAGTGGGATGTACCACGACGACTAGGACGGTCTATGTGCCGGTCTCGCCGACAGCGAGCGCGGTTCCAGCAGATCAAGTGCCTAGCGCGACGCCCCAACAGCCACAGGTGGTTTATGCGCCAGCGCCGTATGG
>JBBUFP010000034.1:0-3396 GCA_038056445.1 Patescibacteria group bacterium | reverse complement strand
ACTTGGGGGCCAGGCCGCCGTTGCCGATAAGGCAACAACAATGGATTTCACAGGGGTCCCGACATGACGTCGGGGCTTTTATTTTCAGAAAATCCTCCGCCCTACGGGCACCTCCTTTTTCAAAGGAGGATTTTTAATTTTCTCAACCACCTTCAGCAAATCAATTATTCCACCAAGATTGTTTTTAACATCTTCATCCAAAAAATGGATTACCCGCAGACCAAATGTTTCCAAAAACTCATCTCGGAATTTATCATATTCTTGTTTATCATTGTGACTTGGACCGTCTATCTCAACAACCAACTTAAGCGCTGGGCAATAAAAATCAACGATATAATTACCGAGCGGCCTCTGACGATAAAAATGATAACCAAGTTTTTTGGCTCCAATTTGTTTCCAAAGAATCACTTCGGATAAAGTGCTTTTGTTTCTTAATTCTCTAGCTCTCGGTTTTAATTTGTTGTAATAATTTATAGGCACTCAAACATTTTACACCAAAATCATTGCCTGAAATCCCCCTTTGAAAAAGGGGGTGCCCCGATTCGGGGTGGGGGATTTTAAATTTCCACAATGTGATAATATTCCAGAGTGAAATTTTTAAGCAAAAGTTTGGCGGAGACGGAAAAGTTCGCGGCGGAGTTTGTGGCAAAATTGGCGCCAAAAAAAGACGAAGCGACTTTGGTCGCGCTTTCGGGCGAACTCGGTTCGGGTAAAACCACTTTTGTTCAGTGCGTTGCTCGAGCACTTGGTATCAAAGAAACTATCACCAGTCCCACTTTCGTTTTAATAAAAAGTTACCAGCTACCAGTTTTAAAATCCCCCGCCCCGATGAATATCGGGGCACCCCCTTTTTCAAAGGGGGAATTGAAATCTCCCTTTGTAAAAGGGAGTACCCGAGTCCGCGAGGGGGAGGGATTTGAAACCCTTTTCCACATTGACGCCTATCGCTTAGAAAGCGGAGCAGAATTAGCGAAACTGGGTTTTGAGGAAATTGTCGCTAATCCCCAAAATTTAATTTTTCTGGAATGGCCGGAAAATGTTTCTGAAGTCCTGCCGACTAATTATTTGACTATCAAATTTTCCTTTATTGACGAAGCGACAAGAGCCATAGAGTATCGTAAAATGTAGGGATGATGGAAACCCGTTCGACAAGCTCAGGGCAAGAGAAAAAACGGTTGGTGCTGTTGGACGCGCACGCGATTATTCACCGCGCCTATCACGCCTTGCCTGATTTTGCGACCGCCAAAGGCGAGCCAACCGGCGGCTTATATGGCTTGGCGGCGATGCTCATAAAACTGATTGCCGATTTGAAGCCGGATTATCTTGTGGCCGCCTATGATTTGCCTGGGCCGACTCATCGACATATTGCTTATGAGGGTTACAAAGCCAAACGACCGAAAGCCGAAGGCGATTTAATCAGCCAATTAAAACGCTCGCGCGACATTTTTGCCGCTTTCAATGTCCCCATTTACGATTGCCCAAGCTTTGAAGCCGATGACATTCTCGGCACCATTGTGGAAAAATTAAAAGCCAATGAGGTGGTTGAAATAATTATCGCGTCTGGGGATATGGATACTTTGCAATTGGTGTCGGGCGATGAGGTCCGAGTGTTTACTTTACGCAAAGGGATTGCCGATACGATTATGTATAATGAGCAGAAAGTGCTGGAACGGTTTGGTTTCGGACCGAAACTGCTGCCTGATTACAAGGGCTTGGCCGGCGACCAGTCAGATAATATTATCGGTATTTCAGGCATTGGCGAAAAAACGGCGACCAATTTAATTGTTAATTTTGGAACGATTGAAGAAATTTACGAAAAATTACGACTGGATAAAAAAGTTTTTATCGCGGTGGGTATTAAGCCGAGGATTGTTGAGCTTTTGGAAAAAAACGAAGAAGAGGCGTTGTTTTCAAAAGTTTTAGCGACCATTCGCCGTGATGCGCCAATTGATTTTAAATTGCCGGAAAAAAACTGGCGCGAGGTGGTGGATTTAGAAAAAGTTAAAAATATTTTTACCGATTTAGAATTTCGGACACTGGGAGCGAGATTTGAGGGAATGTTAGGGAATAGCAAGATACCTGCCCGTCCGTCAGGCGGGGCTTCATTAGCTGCAGAAGCTTCAACAGCTTTAAAAACGGCAGAATTTTCAAAAGAAGAAGAGACGGAACTTGGGGTAATACTTTGGCTTTTGGATTCCACCAAGACCGATTCCACCACTGAAGAAATTTTGGAATTTACCAAAACGAAAAGCGCGAGCGAAGCGAGCGCGGTTTTACTGAAAGGTTTGAAAAAGAAAAACTTACTGAAAGTTTTTGAAAATATTGAACAACCGCTTTTGCCAGTGGTGAAAAAAATGAATGAGCGAGGAATTTTGCTAGACAAAAATATTTTTAAAAAATTATCGGAAAAATATTACGCACGACTGGTGGAACTAGAAAAGAAAATTTGGGAGCTGGCCGGCGTGAATTTTAATGTCAGTTCACCAAAGCAGATGGGCGAAATTTTGTTTGTTAAGTTGGGTTTGAAAGCTAAGAACCAAAAGAAAACCGCCAACGGCGCGTTTTCTACCAAAGAATCGGAGCTTTTGAAATTAACTGATGTTCACCCGATTATCTCTTTAATTTTGGAGCATCGCGAGTTGGCAAAATTACTCGGCACTTACATTGAGCCACTGCCGATATTGGTGAACAAAACTGGACGACTTCATACTACTTTTGTTCAAGCGGGCACGACGACTGGTCGGATGGCTTCGCGCGACCCCAATCTTCAAAACATTCCTAACAAAACCGACATTGGTCGAGAAATTCGCGAAGGTTTTATCGCCACTGACGGTTTCAAATTGGTCAGTTTTGATTATTCGCAGATGGAGTTACGGATTGCCGCTTTTCTTGCCGGTGATAAAAAATTAATTGAGATTTTTAGAGAGGGGGCGGATGTTCATACCGCGGTCGCTTCCCAAGTTTTTAAGGTGCCGTCCAATGAAGTGTCCAAAGAAATGCGGCGGCGGGCCAAAGTAATTAATTTTGGCGTGATGTATGGCATGGGGGTGAACGCTTTGCGGCAGCAGCTTGGAACAGACAGAAAAGAAGCGCAAAAATTTTACGAAAATTATTTTCAAACCTTCGCCGGTTTGGCTAAATATTTGGACGAAACACGAGCGGCGGCGGCGCGGCAGGGCTACACCGAGACCTATTTTGGTCGGCGGCGCTATTTTGAGGGTTTGATATCAAAAGTGCCTTTCGTCCGTGCCGCCGCCGAACGGATGGCAATTAACGCGCCGATTCAAGGCACGGGGGCGGATATTATCAAAATCGCGATGGCGCGAGTGGACAAATATTTACAAAAGGAAAAGTTGACCGACAAAATTTTTCTTTTACTTCAAGTCCACGATGAAT
>JBBUFP010000033.1:0-20285 GCA_038056445.1 Patescibacteria group bacterium | reverse complement strand
AACCATCAACTTTTGGACAAATCCGCTTCCTTTTCGTTTTCTGCGCCGTGGGATTTTTTGGCTCAATTCCTTGCGAGCCGCGCCTCTCGGCGCGGCGAGCATTCGGTCTTGTCCCCAGCGAAAAAGTTGAAAAGTTTTGAATTGTGGGCAGGGTGGGATTTGAACCCACAATCCTTTCGGAATGCGCTCCTAAGGCGCACGCGTATAGCCAATTCCGCCACCTGCCCTCCAAGTCCGCCCAGCAAGATTCGAACTTGCGACCCTCCGCTTAAGAGGCGGGTGCTCTACCAACTGAGCTATGGGCGGAAAAAAAGGTCTCATAACGAGACCCCTGTTTTTAAATCCACGAAGAACAATTTCAGGCCGCAACGACCGCAAAGCTCTCGAATTTGTTCGACTGATATTTCGCCGGCAATAAATTTGAGAAAATCTCCAGCCTTGACGAAACCCATACACTCTTTGATTTCTGCGCCACATTTACAACAGGTTCTCATAATCTGTCATCATAATATCACAATTATAGTGCTGGCGGCAATGGAAATGATATGATTAAATTATAACATTGCGGGGTCGTCTAACGGTAGGACATCAGCCTTTGGAGCTGAGTATGAAGGTCCGATTCCTTCCCCCGCAGTTTTGCTCGGAAAAGAAAAAACGGACACCTTGGCGGCTGTCATTGTTTTGGCGGGTTGTCGGGAACGGTTGTTTTTTCTAAAGAATACGATATATAAATTGTTATAGAAAGTCAATATTTGTGGTAAGATTTAAGTAATATGTCAGTCCATTTTAAAGAACTGATGGGTATAATTATAATTGGAGCCATGTTTATCGGCGGCTCATTTATCGCCGGAGCATATGAAAATACTATACGCGCGTGGTTAGATATCGGTAGTGGGGGAATTATTGTTTATATATTATTGGCGGCGTTTGCCACTGTTATCGCCCCGGTGAGCACTTTACCCCTGCTTCCCATAGCGGTGGCTTTGTGGGGAGCGTTGGCAACAGCAATCTCAAGCATTATTGGTTGGTTTGCGGGAGCGCTCATTGCGTTTTGGCTCGCCCGGACATTAGGAAGACCTTTGGTGACAAGAATCGTGAATCTAGAAAAAATCGCGCGCTATGAGCGCGCCTTAGAGGGAAAATATGTTTTTTGGAATCTCATATTTCTGCGCTTGGTTATACCCGTCGATGTTTTAAGTTATGCTGTCGGCTTCTTTACTTCAATTGATTTCAAAATATATGCGTTGGCAACACTAATCGGTATCACGCCATTCGCGTTTGTCTTTTCCTACGCATCGGAAGCGGCGCTCCCAATCCGATTAGGGGCGCTTCTGGCCGTCGTTGTCGCGAGCTTCTTAGGTTATTTGAAAGTTCAACGAGGACGAAAAACCTGATGGTCTTGAATAGATATTCTCTTTATGCTATTGTGAAGCGGTGATTAATAAGAGTAATAACCAGCCGGATGCCAACTCTATTGGGACATCCAATGCCGTTTTTATCCAATATTACAACGAGAACATTCCCGCAACTTTTCCGCACGCCACGGCTAAAACACTGGACAAATTCCAAGCCTCGCACCTCTCGCTTTTCAAAGAAAGCAGTGAGTGGATTATTGACAAGCATCGCAAAAAGTTTATGGATTGGTTGGTGTCTAATTGGGAAGTTGACAATAAATAGGGGAAATGCTATCCTTACGGCATCAATTCAGCGTTGAATAAGAGAACCTAGGTTCGAATCTCTTTTTTCAGCCCACTGTATTTGATATATTACTCGCTTGAATTATCTAATTCTATGCAAGAAGGAACAATTATCCGACTCAACAATGGGTTTGGATTCATCAAGAGAGTGAACGAAGAGAAAGATCTTTTCTTTCATTCCAATGAGCTCCAGAATGTGAAGTTTGAAGAACTCCACGAAGGAGACAAAATGACTTTTGAAGTCGCGGACAGTCCAAAAGGATTGAATGCGGTGAAAGTCAGCAGAGCTTAAGCGCAAATGCTAAAGCGCACAAAAGCCCCGACCGAAAGGGAGGGGCTTTTGTGTTATTTATTCTGGCGAGAAAGCTTCCAATTTTCAATTTTTCGATGATGGCCGGAGAGCAGAACTTTCGGCACACGATAATTTTTACCTTTATATTTGAAGCTCTCGGGACGGGTGTAGACATCGGAGCTGGCAATTCGATTTTCTTCCGGCGAATTGGTGTCGCCTAAAACACCTTGGATTTGGCGGGCAATGGCGTCAATCATTATCATTGCCGGCAATTCGCCTCCCGTGAGAACAAAAGGACCGACGGAAATTTCTTCTACTTTGAAAACTTTTTTCACCCGTGCGTCTATACCTTCGTAGCGGCCGCAGATGATAATCAAATCTTGCTTTTTACTCGCCAGTTTTCGCGCGGTTTGATTAGTGAACTGCTTGCCGTTGGGAGATAGCCAAATGATTTTAGTTTGTAACTTGTAATTTGTAACTTGTAACTTGGCAGAAGCAATAGCGCGAATAACAGGTTCAGCTTGAATAACCATGCCGGGGCCACCGCCGTAGGGCGCGCGATCTATCCTCTTGTGTTTATCTTTCGTGTAATCTCTCGGATTATAAAACTTCACGAAAATTTTTTTATCTTCAATGGCGCGCTTCAAAATAGACTCGCCTAAATACGAGCGAAAAGCATTAGGAAATAATGTAACAATATGAAAAGTCATAATTTTAACAGAAACCCCGCTTTCGCGGGGCCCTGTGTTTATATCTTCAAATCCTCCATTGCTTCGTCCACGGTTTTGGTCGCTCTCGGTTCGCGGGGCGGCGCACCTTCCGGTTCGTTGATTTTCAGATTGACGCGAGCATTATTTTTCATCCCGACGACGCGGAGCAAGGTGCGAATGGCTTTGGCGGTGTTGCCCATCCGACCGATGATTTTTCCCATATCAGCTGAACTAACAGCCAGCGTCAGAAGCACACCCATTTCATCAACCGTCCGATTGATTTTCACATCTTTCGGATTATCCACTAAGGCCTTTACGACGAAGTCAAGAAATTGGACATCCTGTTCCTGCATATTGATCTGTTGATTTTTTTAAAATTTCTCTCAGGCAGTATTTTCGACCATCTCTTACTGCTAACAAAATGATAACAAAGGACAAAAAGTAAGTCAATTTGCTGAAAAACTATCAAATATGCTCTAATATATCAATATGAAAGAAATAGCGGGAACTTATGAGTCAAAGGCGGTGGAGGATAAAATTTACCAAAAGTGGTTGGCGAGCGGTTTTTTTACGCCGGAAAAATTGCCGGGCAAACGGAGCAAAAAATTCGTGGTGATGATCGCGCCGCCAAACATTACCGGCTCGTTGCACATGGGTCACGCCTTGGAAAATACCATCACCGATATTTTGGTGCGTTTCCGCCGGATGCGGGGTTACAAAACTTTGTGGCTGCCCGGCACCGACCACGCCGGCATCGCCACCCAAAATGTGGTGGAAAAGGATTTGAAAAAACAGGGCTTGTCTCGCCACCAACTCGGTCGGGGAAAATTTATAGAAAAAATCTGGCAGTGGCGCGAGCAATACGGCGAAACGATTTTGAATCAGCTCAAGCGGCTCGGCTGTTCTTTGGATTGGAGCCGAACGCGTTTTACTATGGATGAAAAATATCAACTGGCAGTCAAAACAGCTTTTGCTCATTATCAAAAGAAAGGTTTGATTTATCAAGGCGAGCGGGTGATTAATTGGTGCGTTAAATGCCAAACAGCGCTTTCCGATTTAGAATTAGAATATCAAGAAGAAAAAGGGATTTTTTATTATTTTAAATACGGTCCATTTGTTATTGGCACGGCTCGTCCAGAAACAAAATTTGGAGATAAATATGTTGTTATGCATCCAGATGACAAGCGATATGAGAAATACAAGAACGGAGACACATTTAAACTAGAGTGGATTAATGGACCGATTGTTGGAACGGTTATTAAGGATAAATCCATTGATATGAAATTCGGCACAGGAGTAATGACCATAACGCCGGCTCATGACATGATTGATGCTGAAATTGCTGAAAGGCATAAACTCGAAAGTGAGTCAGTTTTCGATAAGTTTGGAAAGTTTTTGCCGATTGCCGGAGAGTTCGCCGGTATAAAAATTACCGATGCTCGTCCAAAAATTGTCGAAAAACTTCGAGCAAAAGGCCTTATTGAAAAAGAAGAAGATTTTACTCACAATGTTGCCAAGTGTTATCGCTGTAATGCCACCGTTGAACCAATGCTTTCCAAACAATGGTTTATCAAAATGAAACCACTGGCGGAAAAAGCGATTAAGGCGATTGAAAAAGGTGAAATTAATTACACGCCGACGCGTTGGAAGAAAATCTCGCTGGACTGGCTCCGCGAAGTAAAAGATTGGTGCGTGTCTCGACAAATTTGGTGGGGTCATTCGATTCCGATTGCCGGTAGTGAAGACACTTTTGACACCTGGTTTTCGTCGGCGCTTTGGCCATTCGCCGTGTTGGGCTGGCCGGAAAAAACCAGCGACCTCAAAAATTATTACCCAACCTCGCTCATCACTTCCGCTCGTGACATTTTACACCTTTGGATTTCGCGGATGGTTTTTTCCGGCTTGGAATTTATGGGCAAGCCACCGTTCAAAGATG
Organism: Patescibacteria group bacterium; assembly: GCA_038056445.1. Taxonomy (GTDB): domain Bacteria; phylum Patescibacteriota; class Minisyncoccia; order Phycocordibacterales; family DSPV01; genus 2-02-FULL-44-35. The sequence goes on along the minus strand of JBBUFP010000033.1, from coordinate 15,650 downwards.
TGATTATTCATTCCACCGTTCAGGCATTGGACGGTCGGCGGATGAGTAAATCGCTGGGCACCGGCATTGACCCGCTGGTTTTGATTGAAAAATATGGCGCTGATGCCACCCGTTTCGGTTTGATTTTCCAAGAATTCGGTGGCCAGGAAATCCGTTTCAACGAACAAAACATTTTGATGGGCAAAAAATTCGCCAATAAACTTTGGAACATCGCCCGTTTCGTCCAGTTGAAAACTTTCGACTTGGGAGCTCAACTCCCAAGTAAACAACTCCCAAGTAAATTGGCTGATGGGGAAAATAAAAAATTCGTGAAATCGCTGGCCGAAATCAAAAAAGCAATGGAGAAAAATTTGAACGCCTATAAATTTGGCGAAGCAGCGCACTTGCTTTATGATTTTGTCTGGCACGATTTCGCCGACAAGTTTATTGAAGACAGCAAGAAGAGGGAAGATAAAGAAACCACCGCTGTTTTAGCGCACGGTTTGCGGGAAATTTTGAAAATGCTTCACCCGTTTATGCCCTTCATTACCGAAGAACTCTGGCAATCATTCGGCGAAAAAGAAATGCTATTGGTGGAAAAGTGGTAGGGATGGTAAAATAAAAAAATGGAAACGAGCGCGTCTAAAAGATTTTCCACCGGTTTTATTTTGCTCCTTGTCCTCGGAGGCGTTTTTTTCTTGGGTTACCGACAAGGCGAAAGACATATTCCGGCAGAATTAAAAATTACCGAATTACAAAATAAAGCTCTCGGCAAATCGGAACTGGTAGATTTTTCGCCGTTCTGGCAGGCTTGGAATGTTATCAATGAAAAATTTGTTACTGCCGCGACTTCTACTACTAATCAAGAAAAAGTCTATGGCGCAATTGAAGGTTTGGCAAAATCGCTTGGCGACCCTTACACTGTTTTCTTTCCGCCGGAAGAATCCAAAGCTTTTGAAACGGAAATCAATGGTCAGTTTGAAGGAGTTGGAATGGAACTCGGTATTAAGGATAATATTTTAAGTGTTGTGGCGCCGTTAAAAGGGACACCGGCTTTTCGCGCCGGTATCAAGGCGGGCGATAAAATTATCAAAATCAACGATACTTTATCGGCTGATATGACGGTGGAAGCGGCAGTGAAATTGATTCGCGGTCCGCGCGGCACCGAAGTACATCTGACTATTGCTCGCGAAGGTAAAAACGAGCCGCTGGAAATAACCATAGTTCGCGATATCATTAACATTCCGACGATTGATACCGAAATAAAACAACTGGCTAGCGCCGGCGAAAATGAGGTTAACAATCCCTGGCAAAACGGCGTTTATGTCATCAAACTTTACAATTTTTCCGGCAATGCCGCTAATTTGTTTCGCGAGGCGTTGCGTGGCTTCATTGAGTCCGGCACCCGTAAATTGATTTTGGATTTGCGCGGTAATCCTGGCGGCTATTTGGAAGCGGCGGTGGATATGGCCAGTTGGTTTTTGCCGGCCGGCAAAGTGGTGGTTTCCGAAGAATACGCCGAAGGCACAGAACCGACCATTCACCGGTCGCGCGGTTACAATATTTTCAACGATTCTTTAAAAATGGTAATTTTAGTCAATGAGGGTTCGGCTTCGGCGTCGGAAATTTTGGCGGGAGCGTTGCGCGAACATAATATCGCTAAATTAATCGGGGCAAAAACTTTCGGCAAAGGTTCGGTTCAGGAATTGATTAAAATCACACCCGATACTTCGCTAAAATTAACCATTGCCCGTTGGCTCACGCCGCTCGGCCATTCCATATCCGAAGAAGGTCTGACACCCGATTATTTGGTAAAATTTACCGCTAAAGACGCTGAAGCCCAACGCGACCCGCAAATGGACAAAGCGGTGGAAATTTTGAAGGGGATGTAGTAAAGTTTAACTAATTGCGTAGGTACCGAAGTGGTCAAACGGGACGCACTGTAAATGCGTTGGCAACGCCTTCGGGGGTTCGAATCCCTCCCTACGCAAAAGGTCGAAAAAATAAAAATTAAATAATAAATTTTATGGCGGAAAAACATATTGGTGAAGTTACTCATTGGTACGACAAAATCGGCGTGGCGGTGCTTAAATTGAAAAGCGTTTTGAAAATCGGTGACAAGCTTAAAATCAAGCACGGTGAAAAAGAATTTGAGCACCTGGTTGATTCCATCCAAATTGACCATTTGCCGGTGGAGTCGGCGAAAAAGGGCGACGAAGTAGCCGTCAAATTGGCGGAGAAAGCCAAAGAAGGCGCTTTAATCTACAAATTGGAAGACTAGGCGAATTTGAATATGAAAAACGCTCGTAACGGATTGCGCACCTGGATTGAAGTTGATTGTCTGGCGATTGAGAAAAACTACAAGCTTTTCCGTTCGCTGATTCCTTCTAAAACCAAACTACTCGCGGTAGTCAAAAGCAATGCTTATGATCATGGCTTAGTTGATTTTACCAAAGAACTAGAACGGCTCGGCGCCGATTGGTTTGGCGTTGATTCGGTGGTGGAAGCGCTGACACTGCGGCGCGAGGGGATTAAAATACCGATTTTGGTGCTCGGCTATACTTTGCCGGAAAAATTTAAAGAAGCCGCCGCTCATGATATTTCCATAACGGTTTCCAGTTTTGAAACATTAAAAGCGCTCCAAAAAAATCATTTTCCGAAACCTCTGAAAATCCATATCAAAGTTGATACCGGAATGCATCGCCAAGGATTCTTGCCACAAGATTTGCCCAAAGTTATATCTTTTTTGAAAATTAAACCCGAAGGGTTATATACCCATTTTGCAATGGCGAAAAATCCGGCTTTCCCGGAATACACTCGCCGACAAATTGCTGAATTTGAACAATGGCGCGCCGCTTTTACAAAAATAGGATTGTCGCCGATTTATCATGCCAGTGCTACCGCTGGCGTCTTGATTTTTCCTGAGGCGCATTTTGATATGGTGCGAGTCGGCATTGGTCTCTACGGTCTTTGGCCAGCCAAGGAAATTGAGTCGTATTTTGCTAGCCGCTTAACTTTGAAACCAGTCTTGTCGTGGAAAACGATTATTTCCGAAATAAAAGAACTGCCGAAGGGCGCGAAAATTGGCTATGATTGCGTAGAAACTTTACAAAAAGATTCTCGAATGGCTGTTTGTCCAATCGGTTATTGGCACGGCTACCCACGAGCGCTGTCCGGCATCGGTTTCGTTTTGGTTAATGGCCAGCGGGCAAAAATTTTAGGACGGGTTTCTATGGATATGATTATTGTTGATGTCAGTGATATTACCGGCGCGAAAGTTGGCGCTGAAGTGGTGCTCATTGGCAAGCAAGGAAAAGAAAAAATCACCGTCAACGAACTGGCCAATCTTTCCGACACTTCTCATTACGAATTTGTCACTCGCATCAACCCCTTGATAAAAAGAATATATTTATGCTAGAATTGCCGAACGAAAAATATGAGTCAAGATAGATTGATAAAACTGGCTTGTTCCAAGTGCAAAAAGATAAATTACTGGAGCGAGAAAAATAAAAAGAAAGTTGAGCGCAAAATTGAACTCAAAAAGTTTTGCCATTCTTGCCGCGCCCGCACGCCCCATAAAGAAACCAAAAAATAGCTACGGCATAAATTGTTTGAACCAGTTTTTGATTTTATTGATGATGTCTTTTTGAATGAAACTGTGCCCGAAATTGTCGGTAGCGGCGCCGTCTTTGCCGATAAGGCACAAACCGTAAGCAATTGACCAAATATTTTCTTTGACTTGAATTTTTGAATTAGCGCCAAGTAAACTGGTTAGAGCTTTCGCCGGCAAATTCAAATTGGTGCGCGCCGATTGCTCAATATTAATTGTCCCGGCGCCGCCGCCAGTAATTATAATGCCGGCTGGCAATAAGCCATTGCGGCCGACTTTTTTCAAATGGCCATTAATTAATTCAAAAATATCGCTCAAGCGGGCTTCAATAATCTCGTCTAATTTGCGGCGAGAAAAACTGCCGAGCGGCGTGTTGCCGGTTTTTAAATTTTCTGCTTCTTCCAATGAAATCTTTAAACCTAGAGCGATATCATTGGTGATATCAGAAGAGCCGAATGGCAATATTTCCAATGAGAGGGGTAGGTCATTTTCAATAACGGCAACAGCGGTTGTTTCGGCACCGATATTTGCTAAAGCAACGCCAGCGATTTTTTGGGCTTTAGTCAAATTAACTAAACTGGCTGGGAAAGGCGAAGCGGTAAGATTTTCCACTCTCACGCCCGCCAGTTCCACCGCTTCGGTTAAATTATCTAAATGTTGTTCTAAACAAGTGATGAAAAAAGTTCTGGCTTCCAGTTTGGCGCCTTTCATACCGGCCGGCTGACCCCAGACCGGTTTGCCGTCGATTTTAAAACTAATCGGGATACTGTGGATAATTTTGCGATTGAGCAGCGCGCTTTCGGCAATGGCAGTTTGACTTTCTTCCACCGCTTTATTGATATCTAAATCTGTAATTTCCAAATCAGCTCGGGAAATTACCGTTGTGCCAATTTGGGTAAAAGCGTTGACGCCAACTCCGCCAACGCTCAAAAACGCTTTCTTTATTTCTAAGCTAGCCGTCTTTTCCGCTTGGTTAATAGCCTGCTTGACGCTTTTGGCAGCCTCGGCGGTATTAACCACGAAGCCGCGCCGCAATCCTTTGGATTCAGCCGCGCCGATACCGATAATGCGCGGCAAAAGAGAGCCGGTTATCGTTTCGGTTATCATTACTTTCGTTTGGTGGCTGCCGATATCTATACCGCTGGAGATTTGGCGGAGCATAAAATTAATTAGTAATTAGTAATTAGAAATTTTTCAAAATTCTTATTTCCTCGCTCTCCATTTTACTACTATGTCGCCAACCTTTCAAATGAAGCAAAGCGTGGATAAGTAGTAAAGCTAATCCAGCGTTGGTTCTAGCGTTGGTTTTGGCTTTCGTCAGATTAATAAAAATCTCGCCGGTTTGTTTGTCCAAAGCAAAGCTCAAGACATTGGCTGGCTTGTCCTGGCCGCGGTAAATTTTGTTTAATTTTCGGGCTAAACTATTACCGGTGAAAACCAAACTCAATTCGTAATTCTTACCGAGAATCATTTCTTTGGCGCGTTCAAAAGGCAAGCTGGGAAGCTTGCCTTTGGTTAAGTTTCTAATTTGAAATTTATCGTCAGCGCTCATTTTTTAAAGCCGAACTTTTTGCTTTTTTCCACCACTTTGCCTAATTTAAACAAGCGCTCAAACTCTAGCTTGCCGATAATTCTTTTCAAAGCAATCTTTTTTCTGGCGCATTTTGATTGGCGGCGAGTTTGGTAACGCACCGCTCGAACATGCTTAAGCACATTCGTTTCCCGAACGGCTTTGGTAAATCGGCGAATCAAACTCAAACTATTCTCCGCGCCATTTTTAGCAATTTCCACATTAATAACCATAAGATTAACAATATAGCACGGACATTTTATTGCTTCAAGTGTTTCAAGTGGTCGGCGAGTTTGGGAATAGGAACGATGGTTTGACTGCGGTTCGCCATGTTGCGGACGATGACGGTGTTTTCCAGCGCTTCTTTTTGGCCCACAATAATGATGTATGGCACTTTCAGATTTTCGGCAATCGCCACTTGGCTACTAATTTTATCTTTTGACAAAGATTGATGGAGATGGAAACTCGCTTGCCGGAGCATCTCAATAATTTTTAAACTTTTCAGTTTTGCTTCAGCGCCGATTTGAGCGAAAAAAACCGTCGGTTTTTTGGTTTTGCTTGTGCTACCCAAACCTCGACGGCTTTTGGCGAAACTTTTAATGGCCAGTCGAATGCCGAGAGCCGGAATTTCTTTTTTCATGCCGATTTTTCGAGCCACCGCGTTGTAACGAAAACCGAAAGCCAAAACCTCATCCTTTTCCGATTTCAAATCCCGAATTTCAAAAATCGTGTGGCTAACCAGCTGACGAATGCCCAGTAAACCATTATTAATTCGGTAGGGAATATCCAACGCCTCCAAATATTCCAGCACTTCTTTAAAATGAATTTTTGCCAGTTCCGATAAAAACGCCACCGACTTTGGCGCTTCTTCCAACAGCGCTTCAAACTTCTCCCCGCGACAATGAAAAAATTCGCTGGTGTCGCGCCGAATCGCTTGGCGACAGTCGGCCGATAAAGCGTCCGAATGTTTGCGACAGAAATTGCCAAGTTCTTTGAAAAAATGATTAGCCGACTCGCGGTCTCCCAAGCTATTAATATTGACATAAAGGTCGTGGTAACCTTGCTCGCGCAAAATTACCAGCGCGGTTTGGATAATAGTGGCTTCAGAAATCGCTTTGGCGCAGCCGAGAATTTCTAAATTAAAATATTTTTCATCCGGCCAATTTTGAAAATAAAGCATTACCGGTTGAGGTAAATTTTCCAAATGTTTTTCTTCATACAGCCGAAGCATGGCGGCTGTTTCTTCCGGAAAAATAGCCAATTGTCCGCGGTGTCGCGGCAATTCTTCTTCAAGTAAAATTTTTGCCTTTTGAATATCGCCCTTTTTTATTACCGGCGATTCTTCCCGATTGAAGCCGTAATAACCGGCGATTTCACCTTCTTGGCTTTCTTTTTCCCATTTTAATTTTTTCGTTTTTTTCATGGCGCGATTTCGGTTTCAATTTGGCCGGGGAAAAGAGCCAGTCGACCAATCGGCAATAATCGAGCAAAAGCTCGGCCAGTGATAAATTTTCTGTCCAGTGGCCCCCAGATTCGGGAATCAGAACTTTCCGGTCGGTTGTCACCGAGCACGAAATACTGGCCATCTTTAAGGGTAACCGTGAGCTCATCGCTGGTGGCGCTGGAAATATAGGGTTCTTGAATAACAATGGTTGAAGAGCTAGTTTTGACCAACACTTGACCACCTGACAATTCCACCGTTTCGCCTGGCAAACCGATAATTCTTTTTATAAAATACTTACTTCGGTCGTAAGGATATTTGAAAATCACCACATCGCCCCGTTCCGGATTATGGACAAAACGATAAGTCATTTCATCAACAATTAAATATTCGCCGTTGGCAAAAGTTGGCACCATTGATTCACCGGAAACAATGAATGGTTGAGCAATGAGGTAACGAAAAGGCAAAACTATAGCCAGAGCAATAACGGCAAATTTTACTGTCTCACGCCAGAAATTTTCTTTTTCCGGCGAAATTTGATTTTCCATATTAAGCGTAGTTTATTACAAAAAACGATTTAGCGCAACTTTTTCTTAAATCCCCCTTTGAAAAAGGGGGTGCCCGAAGGGTGGGGGATTTTCTGATTTTTAAAATCCCTCCCCCTCGCGGACTCGGGTACTCCCTTTTACAAAGGGAGAATTAAAAAATTTTGCTACTGCGGCGGAATGTGATAAGGTTTTATTTATGATAATTGCAGGTTTAGGCAATCCGGGCACAGAATACAAAAACACGCGGCACAACACTGGCCGACTTGTTTTAGAAATATTTCACCAAAAAAATGATTTACCCGATTGGAAAGAAAATAAAAAATTTAAAAGTTTGGTTTGTGAAAGTAAAATCGGTAAAACCAAAATTTCTTTGTTCTTACCCGAAACCTTTATGAATAAGTCGGGTGAGGCAATTTCAAAATTAATAAAAAGCAAAAAAGCGGCGGAAGATTTGGTGGTGATTCACGACGATTTGGACTTGCCGTTGGGCCGGTTTAAAATTTCTTTCAATCGGGGCACTGGCGGTCACCGCGGTGTTTCATCTATTATCAAAGCGCTCAAAACCGAAGCGTTCACGAGAATCAGAGTTGGCATCTCTCCCAAAAAGAAACCGACTGGCGAGCAAGTTGTTGTTGATTTTATTCTCGGCGAATTTAAAACCAAAGAATTAGAAATTCTCAAAAAAACCGCCAAGAAAATTTCCGAGGCAATAGAAACTATTGTAAAAGAAGGACGCGAAAAAGCGATGGGTAAATATAACAGTTTGTAGTTACTTTTTTTCTCCGGCGTAGGAAAGCGTCATCCGTTGCTCTTTCGGTTCAAAGAGAGTGATTTTGAAGTCGTAGGTTTTGCCCAGTTCCAGAGTGGAGCGCAATTTTTCCTCGCTGCCAAATTCGGAAACATGAACTAGGCCGGCGACGCCCTCTTCGATGGAACCGAGGGCGCCGTGTTTGTTGAATTTGATAATCACCGCTTTAACCACATCGTCTTTGTGATATTTATTTGCCGCCTCTACCCATGGATTTGGTTTGAGCGCTTTGATGGACAAAGAAATTTTTCCGCCCTTAATTTCAATGACTTTTACTTTCACCGAATCGCCGGTTTTGAATCGGCTCCGCGGATTGTCCACTAACGCCCAATCCATTTCTGAAATATGAACCAGCCCTTCCAAACCTTCTTCCAATTTGACGAAAATGCCAAAATCCACAACGCCGGTCACTGCCCCTTCGGTAGTATCGCCGACCGCGTATTTCTCCACGATTTTTTCTTTGTCTTTTTGTTCCAAAGTTTTTTCGGAAAAAATCAATTTATTTTCTTTGGGCACGGCGGCAATAATGGAAACTGTCAGTTTGGTGCCGGTTAATTTACGCAATTCTTCCAAAATTTTATCTTTGTCGCCATCGTCAACTCTGGGATAATGTTCGGTTTTTAATTGGGAGGCTGGCAAAAATCCCTGAAGACCTTGCCACTCCAAAATTATTCCGCCCTTGTTGGCTTCTTTGGTAATTAATTCAAAAACAGTTTTTTCTTTAATGGCTTTTTCCGCTTTGTCCCAAATCAAAGCTTGACGCGCTTCTTTGAGCGACAATTCAATATAGCCGTCTTTGTGAGCGGTGCCGACAATTTTCGCGGAAACGGTATCGCCCGGATTCATTTTCTTGATAAGATCGCGAGCGCTATTGAATTCTCGGCCGTAAATAATGCCGGTGCCTAAGGGCGAAAGGTCAATGTAAACAACCGCTCGTTCAATGCCAAGCACCGTGCCTTCCACCAAATCGCCTTGGTTAGATGGATTTTTGGTTTGGCTTAAGACAAAATTCATCACACCAAACACGCCAGCCAGTGAATTTTCTTCCGGCGCTTCTTTAACTAAAACTTCCGTGTTCATAAAAAATAAAAGTTTAAAACGGAGTGTTCACCGATGAGGCGAATTTAATTTCCGCTACAATTATTAAGGCCTTTAAAATCCCTCAACAAGTTTCGGGACAGGCCGAAAAGAGTATAACGATTCCAATTAAATTTGCAAGTTATTGAACGCTTGTGCTATATTATCAGCACTATGGTCGTTCGAATGCGCAGCACCCGGTCCCATACCGGTCATAGGCGAAGCCATCACGCGCTGAAAGAGCCGCGCTTGGCTAAGTGCGCCAATTGCAATGCCATGCACTTGCGCCACCGGCTTTGCGAAAACTGCGGTAAATATCGCGGTCGGTTGGTGGTGGATGTGTTGGCGATTCGGGCGAAAAAGGAAAAGAGGAAAAAAGATAAGGCTTCCAAAGAGGCTCATTAAAAAAAGTAAAAATGGCCAATAGGCATTTAGCTCGTTCAATAGTTCTTCAATCGCTTTTTGAATGGGATTTTGCCCAAAAAAGCGACGGCGAGGCGAAGCAAATTTTACGGCAAAACCTCGCTGAGTTTGCTCCCGATATGGGCGAGCATTCTTTTGCCGATTCTCTTTTTTTAAATATTATAAAAAAACGCGAAGATTTGGACGCCATCATCAGCAAGGCGGCGCCCGATTGGCCCTTGGATAAAATTTCCTGCGCCGACCGCAATGTTTTGCGGGTTGGTCTCTACGAACTTTTATTCGCCAAACGCGCTGAAGTGCCGGCAAAAGTGGCGATTAACGAGGCGATTGAACTGGCAAAAACTTACGGCGGCGAGAACAGCGGCCGTTTCGTCAACGGCGTTATGGGTTCGATTTACAAAGAACTCGGCGAGCCGGGTAAAGACGAAACTTCCGCTAGAAAAAGAACCGACCCAACTAAATTTCCGGCAGAACGATTAGGTGGCGCTTTGGTTTTTTCTCGCCATCAAGGCGAAATTTATATCGCTTTAGTCCATGATATTTTCGGCCATTGGACGCTTTCCAAAGGCCATTTGGCTGAAGGCGAAGACGAATCGCTCGGCACGGAGCGAGCGGTTTCTGAAGAAATTGGTTTGAAACTTAAGGTCAAGGATGGCCTCGGCCGCAACGAATACATCGCTTCTCATCCGGAGAAAGGTAAAATTCGCAAGCAAGTAATTTATTATTTAGCGGAAACGAAATTTGACGATTTAAAATTAGCAAAAACCGGCGGTTTGGATGATGCCCGCTGGTTCCGCCTGCGCGACATCATTGATTTGAATTTTTACAATGATATTCTGCCGATTGTTACCAAAGGAGTGAATTTATTATTAGGGAATAATAAATAATTTCTAATTACTAATTTCTAATTCCCAATGAATTTTAGTGAATTTGAAAAGAATATAAGTGTTGATTTCGCGGACAAAACGCTTTTAAAACAAGCTTTCACTCATCGTTCCTATCTGAACGAAAATCGCAAGACGAATTTGGCACACAACGAACGGCTGGAATTTTTGGGCGACGCGGTTTTAGAATTGATTGTAACGGCTCATCTTTACGAAAAATATCCCGATTACAACGAGGGCGAGATGACTTCCTTGCGTTCGGCTTTAGTTAATGCCAACACTATGGCGGAAGCGGCCAGTAAAATTCGAATGAACGATTTTATGTTGTTATCGCGCGGTGAAGCCAAAGACACTGGCCGGGCGCGGCAATACATTTTAGCCAATGCCATTGAAGCGCTTATCGGCGCGATTTTTATTGACCGGGGTTATAAGGTGGCAGAAAAATTTGTCGGTGAAAATCTTTTTCCGCTTTTGCCGAAAATCATCAAAGAAGGTTTCTGGTTAGACGCTAAAAGTCATTTTCAAGAAAAAGCCCAGGAAATTGCTGGTGTTACTCCTTCTTACGAAACGCTCAAAGAAATTGGACCCGACCACGATAAACATTTTACCATCGGCGTTTTTCTCGGCAAAGAAAAAGTGGCGGCGGGCGAGGGCAAATCCAAACAAGATGCCGAGCAAGCCGCCGCCTCCGCCGGCCTCAAAGCCAAAAACTGGAATTGAAAAAGTGTGTTAAAATTATCGGGTGAAATTGAAGTCATTGGAATTGGTTGGTTTTAAATCGTTCGCCAAAAAGAGCGAGCTTCGTTTTACGGCGCCGATTACGGCGATTGTCGGGCCGAACGGTTCCGGTAAGAGCAATGTCGCTGAGGCGTTTCGATTTGTTTTGGGCGAGCAATCGTTCAAATCAATGCGCAGCAAAAAGGGTGAGGATTTGATTTGGAATGGCACTGCCAAAATATCTCGTCAAAATCGGGCGGCGGTCAAGTTGGTTTTTGATAACAGCCAAAAACTTTTAAACATTGATTTTGATGAAGCAATCTTGGAGCGGGTGGTGCACCGCGATGGCGTTAATGAATACTTGGTTAATAGCAGTCCGGTGCGTTTGCGCGATATTTTGGAATTGCTAGCTGGTGCTCACATTGGGCCGTCTGGTCATCACATTATTTCCCAAGGCGAAGCCGATAGAATTTTGAACGCCAATCTCAAAGAACGCCGTTTGATGATTGAAGATGCGTTGGGTTTGAAAATTTATCATTACAAAAAACAGGAGAGCGAGCGCAAGTTGGAAAAAACGGAGGAGAATATAAAATCGGTAGAATCATTGCGCCGAGAAATCGCGCCCCATATCAAATTTCTGAAAAAGCAGGTGGAAAAAATAGCCAAAGCCGCCGAATTGCGGGCAAAACTGATTGCTCTTTACCATGAATATTTTCGACGAGAAAATGCTCATTTAACGAACGAGCAGAAAGTTCTTAACGAGGAAAAGAAAATTCCTGTTGCCGAGGCAGCCCGATTGGAACAGGAATTAACTAAAGCTAGAAAAGTTTTGGAGCAATCAAACCAAGCTGATAAAAAAAGTCGCGAGCTTTTAGCGATTGAAGAACAATTGCGAGCGTTCCGTTCAAAGAAAAACGAATTGTTTCTAAATTTAGGCCGTCTGGAAGGTGAATTGTCGGCGGAAAAGCGTTTGTTACAGCGCTTGGAATTGGCGGAAAAAAATGAAGAGCATCGGACTATTGCTTGGCTAGAAGTGGAAAAATTAGCGAAAGAAATTGAAGAACAAACTATTTTACAAAAAATTAAAGAGTTGGTGGCTAATTTTTTAATGCTTCATCGGAAAACTCACGATGACGCCACTTTGCAAGAAGCTGTCCGGGCTATTGAAAAAATCGGCAAAGAAAAAACGATTCAGGAAGAAGCGCTGAAAAAAGAAACCCTCGGCGAAGAAAAAATTCTAGCTCAATATGCCGAAATTAAAATCTTGCTGGAAAAAGAAAAAGACGAAAGCCGAGTTGCCGAGCGGGAAGTTTTTCGCTTGATGACGGCGCAGAATGAAATAACGGGCCGGTTGCAAATTTTGCGCGCTCGCGAAGAAAAATTGCGGGCTGACGAAGAAGAATATAAAAGGGAGTTGGCGGAAGCGGCGGCCATTGCCGGTGTGGAGGCGATTCGTTACCCCATTAGAGAATCTGCGGGTGAGGTATTCTCTAACGGGGTAAATGAAGAAACCGAATCAAGGGTTGTCCAAGCCGAGCGGCGACGCGAATTGGAAAAAATCAAAATTCGCATTGAGGAAATGGGCGCGGGCGGCGGCGGAGAAATTATCAAAGAACATCGGGAGGCCGAGGAACGCGACACTTTTTTGGCGCGGGAAATCACCGACTTGGAAAAATCCAGCCAGTCGCTAAAAGAATTGATTACCGAATTGGATGAAAAACTGACAGCTGAATTTAAAACCGGTGTGGCAAAAATCAATGCCGAATTCCAAAAATATTTCGTTATGATGTTCGGCGGTGGCGAAGCGAGCATTGAAGTGATTCGCGAAAAGAAAAAAAAGAAAACAGCGGAAGAAGCCGGTCTCTTCGACGAAGATATTGAAACCGCCGCTTTGGCAAAATTGGCAGGTGAAGAGGAAGAGGGCGAAGAGGGGATAGATATTCGCATTAATTTACCAAGAAAAAGAATCAAGGAGTTAGATATGTTGTCTGGCGGTGAGCGGGCGCTTACTTCCATCGCTTTAATTTTCGCCGTTTCGCAAGTTAATCCGCCACCGTTTATAATTCTGGACGAAACCGACGCGGCGCTGGACGAAGCCAACTCACGTAAATACGGCGATATTATTGAAGTACTTGCCAAAAAATCCCAACTGATTTTAATCACTCACAATCGCGAAACGATGTCCCGGGCCGGTGTGCTTTACGGCATTACCATGGGTGCTGACGGCGTTTCCAAATTGCTTTCTATCCAATTCGCCGAAGCCGTCGAGGTGGCGAAGTAAAAAAACAAAAAGAAAGAGGGCGCTTTCGCGTCCTCCTTGTGCAACTGATTTTCGCTCATTCGTGAATCCTGCTCAGTTCTGTTGACAGAACTACGAAGAACAAAACTACTCCCCCAATTATTCCGCCGAACAGAACATAGAATGGGATTAACGGCCATCGATACCACTGGTCACAGATCCAATCGATGTGTTTTTTGTCAGGGATTTTCATAGTTTTCGTTGTTCAACCGAAAATATGCTAGCATACTAGGATTATTATGTCAATACTTTACAAAACGCCGGCGGTAAATATACTGGGTAAATGATTATTAGTAAAAAATGGCTTAAAATATGACAAAAGATAAACCGAAGAAAATTTTTCCTCTCGGCGACCGAGTGTTGGTCAAACCAATAGCGACCGATGAACTTGCCAAAACTGATTCTGGCATCATTATTCCCGACACCGTTTCCAAGGAAAAGCCGGAGCAAGGCAAAGTGATGGCGGTCGGCGAAGGCCGTTATGAAGACGGCAAACTCATCAAACCGCGGGTCAAAGAAGGTGATCGAGTGCTGTTTTCCAAATACGGTTATGACGAAGTAAAAGTAGATGAGGAAGAATTGTTTATTATCAAAGAGGAAAATATTTTAGCGATAATCAAATAAAAATATATGAGTAAGAAAATTCTATACAATGAAGATGCTCGGAAGGCGCTGAAACGCGGCGTGGACAAGGTGGCCGACGCGGTGAAAATTACCATTGGGCCGCGCGGCCGCAATGTGGTTTTTGACCGCGGTTACGGCGCGCCGACTATTACCAACGACGGCGTTACCATCGCCAAAGAAATTACACTTAAGGACAAATTTGAAAATATGGGCGCGGAAATTGTCAAAGAAGTCGCCAGCAAGACCAACGATGTCGCCGGCGATGGCACTACCACTTCGGTAATTTTAACCCAAACGATTTTTGCCGAAGGTCTGCGCCAAACCGGCCTTGGCGCCAACGCTATGGCGATTCGCGGCGGCATTGAAAAAGCTACCGAATTAGTCGTCAAAACCTTAAAAGAAATCGCCAAACCAATTAAAGGCAAAGAAGAAATTCGGCAAGTGGCGGCGATTTCTTCGGAAAACGAAGCGGTGGGTCGGATTATCGCCGACACCATTGAAAAAGTTGGCAAAGACGGCGTGGTAACGGTGGAAGAAGCCCAAACCATCGGCGTGGATTCGGAAGTGGTGGAAGGTTTAGAATTTGATAAAGGTTATGTTTCGCCTTATATGATTACCAATGCCGAACGAATGGAAGCGGAATATCACGACCCGCTCATTTTGGTCACCGATAAAAAAATTTCCGGCATCAAAGAAATTTTACCGTTATTGGAAAAATTAGCCACGACCGGCAAAAAGGACTTGGTGATTATCGCTGAAGAAGTGGAAGGCGAAGCCTTGACGACTTTCGTTTTAAATAAATTGCGCGGTTCGTTCAATGTTTTAGCAGTCAAAGCACCGGGCTACGGTGATAGGAAAAAGGACTTGCTCGGTGATATTGCCGTAACTATCGGTGCCAAAGTAGTTTCCGAAGAATTGGGTATTAAACTGGAAACCGCTGAAATAAAAATGCTGGGCCAAGCGCGAAGAGTGATTGCCAATAAAGATAGAACTGTAATTGTTGGTGGTAAAGGTAAAAAACCGGAAATTGAGGCGCGGCTGGTTTCGCTTAAAAAACAAAAAGAAACGCTTGATTCAAAATATGATGTTGAAAAACTGGACGAACGAATTGCCAAATTATCGGGCGGAGTGGCGGTAATTCGGGTCGGCGCGGCGACCGAAACGGAAATGAAATATCTGAAATTAAAAATTGAAGACGCGGTCAATGCTACCAAAGCGGCCATCGCCGAAGGCATTGTGGCTGGCGGCGGCGTGGCGTTCATCCGGGCGGCCGGCAAAGCCGGCGATTGGTTGGAACGGGAAAAAGCTAAAGGTAAAAATTTTACTAAAGAATTTGAAGTCGGTTTCAGTATCGTGCTCAAGGCGCTGGAGTCACCTTTGCGCCAAATTGCGGTTAATGCCGGCAAGGATGACGGCTCGGTGATTGTGGAAAAAATTCGCACGGCGCGCGGCAATGCCGGTTACGACGCGCTTAAAGACGAAATGGTGCCCGATATGTTAGTCGCCGGAATTATTGACCCGGTGAAAGTTACTCGCAGCAGTTTGGAAAACGCCGCCAGCGCCGCCGCCATTTTACTGACCACTGAAGCGGCGATTGCCGACGAGCCGGAAAAAAATCCGCCAGCTGGCGGACCCACTCCACATATGGGCGGTGGAGAGATGGAATACTA
>JBBUFP010000032.1:0-19534 GCA_038056445.1 Patescibacteria group bacterium | reverse complement strand
TTCCGTTGCCGTTGTTTGAAACCTTGTAATCAACCGTCGCGCAGGAGCTGTCGTTCGCGCAGTTGAGAGAAATCCAGCCAAGCGTTTCGCTGAAGGCGTAGCCAGAGAGCGCCGAGTCGGTAACTGCGGCCGCGCCCAAACTCGCGCCAAAATCCAACCAACCGGCATTTTCCGTCCAGGCGTAGCGGTTTGTGGAGTTAATCGTGCCGTTTGTTGAAGAAGCGTACGCGGCGGTTGCAAACAAAAACCCTGCCGCCAAAAACACGGCAAGTTGAATCCGTGTCCATCGGAAATACTTATTTTTGGAGGGAGTTTTTACTCTCTCTCTCTCTCTCTCTTAAAATTTGACATGTATACATTCATAAATCCATTATACCCCATTATATCGTGTCAATCCACTGCGGGAAATAGGGTCACATCCTCTCCGGCGCTTCCATACCGAGCAGCCAGAGGCCGTTTTTGAGAACGATGGAAACGGCACGAGTCAAAGCTAAACGATAATTTTCTTCCTCTGAACCGATAATTTTATTTTTGGCGTAGAAATTGTTAAAAGCGCCGGCCAGTTCAATTAAGTAGGTGGCAATATGATGCGGTTCAAATTCTTTCGCCGCGCGTGCCACCACTTCCGGGAAACGATACAAAAGCCGCTCTAACAATGAACTTGGGAGTCGGGCTCCCAAGTAACTTGGGAGCCCGACTCCCAAGTTAGTTTTCCGAAGAACTGACAGCGCTCTCGCGTAGGTATATTGGAGATACGGACCCGAATCACCTTCAAAAGAAATGGACTTTTCAAAATCGTATATGATGTCGCTACCAGTCGCGGAACGAAGAATGGAATACTTAATCGCCCCGACACCGACCGCCCGCGCAATGTTTTGTTTTTCTTCCGGCGAAAATTCCCTATCCTTAATTTTCTCAAGTACTAAATCTTCCATGGTGGAAATCAGCGATTCGCCGGTAATGACATTGCCCGTCCGCGAGGACATTTTGCCAGAAGCAAATCGTAACATGCCATGGGAAAGATGCTTGGTTTTCGCGGCAATCTCCGGATAAATTTGCTCCATTGCTTTCAAAACCACTTTGAAATAGTCGTTCTGTTCATTGGCGGTAACAATAACTGACTGGTTTATGTCCGGCTCTTTTTCAAACTTCGCTTTATTGAGTCCAAGCTCTTTGGTCTCGTAGGTTGGCAGGCCTTGCGAAGTGATAAAGACACGAGTGTGCAGGCCGAATCTTTCACCACGAAAGACAACTGCGTTTTCGCTTTTCTCAAACACCCCTTTCTTCAAAAACTCGGCGACAATTTTCTCGCCCTCGCGTCCTTCCCGGCTCTCAAAAAAGTAGTGGTCAAATTTCGTGCCAAGTTTCTTGTAAATTTCTTCAAAATGCTCCAAGCTGACTTGCCTGCCCCAATCGTAAAGTTTATTGACCTCTGTGTCGCTTCGGTCAAAAATCTTCTTGTTCAGTTTATTGATTTCTTTTTTCGCATTTTCATCGGTCTCATATTTTTGAGAACCAACCGTATACGCCTCCCCCCATTTTTGTACTGTGGCCTTCGAGTTGTTTGTTGTTTGTTGTTTGTTGTTTGTTTGTATCATTCCCCAAATCGCTTTGGCCACATGGAGCCCGACATCGCCTTGCCAGCACGCGCGCGCCACTTTGGCGCCGCTTGCCTCAAAGAGGCGGGCGATTGATTCGCCGATTGCGTTGCTCATCAGATGTCCAATGTGAAATTCCTTGAACGGATTCGGGTCGGTGTACTCCACCATCACTTTTTTATCAGCTAGTGTTTGGCCTTCGCCAAAGTTATCGCCCTTCGAAATTATCTCGGCGATTTGGCTAGCGAAAAATCTAGGCGACAGATAAAAATTTATAAACCCCGCCCCAGCAATTTCAATTCGCTCGACAAACTTTAGACTTTTATCTTTCAACTCTTCAACTATCTTATCCGCCAGCTTACTCGGCTTCATCTTCGCCTCCTTCGCATACACGAGCGCCGCGTTCGTTGAAAAATCCCCATGCTCCAAATCCGCAGGATGTTCCAAGGTAATTTCGCCGACTTCAATCCCTAAATTTTTCAACGAGTCTGCAATAGTTTTTCTAATTTTTTCCACAATCATAAAAACATTTTAACACATTTCAGAAAATCGGCTTTGACCGCCTCTAAAGACTGATTCGCGTCAATTATCTTATGCGGCACATTTTTTAGAAATTTCAAAAAACCGGCGCGGACTTTTTTATGAAATTCAAGGTCGCGCTGGTCAAAGT
Organism: Patescibacteria group bacterium; assembly: GCA_038056445.1. GTDB lineage: Bacteria > Patescibacteriota > Minisyncoccia > Phycocordibacterales > DSPV01 > 2-02-FULL-44-35. Next base: position 17,266 of record JBBUFP010000032.1, on the reverse strand, counting down.
GGGTTTTCTTATCCTTTCTAGCTGCCACTCGCGCTAAACCAATTTTCGGTTCAACATCAAAAAAAATATAAAAGTCTGGCTCGCACTTTCGCAAAAACACCTCCCGCGTCTGCCAAAAAAGTTTTTCCAAACGCTTCGCTTTCTGCCCATAAATCTGGTAGGCAAAAGTGGCAGAATCAAACCGATCGCAAAGAACATTTTTACCTTTTGCTAGGGCCGGCAAAATTTTATGCTCTAAATGCTCCGCCCGCGCCGCCCACATTAGTCCGAATTGGGTCTCCGCCGGTGTCTCCTTGGCTTTTTCGGAAAGCGCTAGCGTCCTGATTTCATCCGCAAATTCCGTCCCGCCCGGCTCGTGGGTAGTTAAAAATTTTTTACCGAGCGGCGTTTTGGCAAACCAATTCAAAACCGCGGTCTTTCCTGCCCCCTCACCACCGTCAACGACAATGAATTTCCCGTGTTTCATTTTCGCAAAACTTTATCAATCATTTTGGCAATTTTTACAAAATCTTTTTCTTTTTTTCCGCGAGTAGTTTCGGCGGGCGTACCCAGCCGAATACCCGAAGGGTCAACCGGCGAGCGGGTGTCAAACGGAATGGTGTTTTTGTTGACAATGATGCCCGCTTTTTCTAATCGGTCGCTGGCTTCTCTACCTCCGATGCCTTTCCCATTCATCCAAGTATCAACCAAAAGTAGATGAGTATCAGTGCCACCGGAAACAATTCGCCAGCCTAAACGAGCAAGTTCGTCGGATAGGACCTTGGCGTTTTTCACGACTTGCTTTGCATATTTTTTAAATGCGGGAGTGGCCGCTTCGCAAAGCGCTACAGCGACCGCCGCTATCTGATTCAGGTGGGGACCACCTTGGAGGCCCGGAAAAACCGCTTTGTCTATTTTCTGGCCAAGTTCTCGGCTATCCTTACGGGAAAAAATCATCGCTGCCCTCGGCCCGCGTAAGGTTTTGTGAACTGTGGTTGTCACCACATCAGCAAAATCAAATGGCGATGGATAAACTCCACCGGCAACCAACCCAGCAAAGTGCGACATGTCCACCATTAGAATTGAACTGGCGGCATCGGTGATTTCTCTGAATTTTTTGAAATCAATAATCCTCGGATATGCGGTGTAACCGGCAACAATAATCGCCGGTTTTTCCCGCGCCGCGATTTCTTTAATCGCCTCATAATTTAGAACTTCTGTCTTCTCATCAACCCCATACGGCACCTGCGTCCAAAATTTCCCCGTCGCCGAGACCTTGTGGCCATGCGTCAAATGCCCGCCGTGCGACAAACTCATTCCCATAATTTTTCCGCCTTGTGACACAAGCGCGACATAAACCGCCAAGTTCGCAGGCGAACCCGAAAGCGGCTGAACATTCACCGACCACTCATCCGGAGAAAGTTTAAAAAGTTTTAGCGCCCGCTCTTGCGCCAATCGTTCCACTTTATCCATCACTTCATTTCCACCATAATATCTCGCGCCCGGATACCCCTCGGCATATTTATTCGTCAGCTCGCTTCCCAACGCTTCCAAAACATCCTTGGAAACATAATTCTCCGAGGCGATTAAATTTATCACCCTCTTCTGCCGCTTCTTTTCGGCCTCAATAAGTTTTTTGATTTGGGCGTCTTTCATAAAAAAAGTGTATAGCGTTTAGTAAATTTTAGCAATCTGACAAAAAGAAAAGCCACCGGTATTTTCTCGGCGGCTTTGTGTGTCCAACTGATTATTAAGTAAAGGGGGAATCGTGGCTTATCGCAGCTGAAAGAAACCATTTTCTGATTTCCTTATCATCTGTGACAAAAACCACTCCGCGCTTCTTCAAACCAAACTGGATATACAATTCACCGTGACGATACCCACGAACGAACTCATTCCAGAAACAACACATTAACGGTTTGTCACGTTTCTCTAGCTTTGCAGTCACACATGACCCATTTACATCAAATATCCAAGAAAAATCAGGATATGCAATCGCCGTTATTGTTCCACGGTGCCAAGATCTTCCATTGCAAGTGTGACACTTCCAAATGTAACCGGGAAAATTGTCCCGCAGATAAGGCAAAAAAGGTTGTTGCCCAATCAAGCAAGTACTTTCAATAAAGCGCTGTATGTAACCCATTACCCTTGCTCGGTCAAATCTAGAATATTCTATCTCCTTTGCTGCACGACTTAAAACCGGCATGCGTAAATGCAAAAGTGCTGATCTCATAAGAAGACTCTCCACAATCTCGCGGATTAGCTCACCACTCTACGGCAGGTGACGCCTATTTTCTGCCGGAAACCTCATCATAACACTATCTATCTCGTCAATATACACTAACTTTAAGCGATAGCATATAATTAGTGTATAGGAATTGTATGGGAATTCTTGAGGAAAAAACTAAAAGGCGCGTCCGAGCGAAAAATTTGGAAAAAATTGTCCTCGGGACAGTCGCCGTGGCCGGTTTGCTCAGTGTTGCCCTGCTCGCGCCTAATGCTTTGCAAGCGCTAAAACTTTTCGGCTGGAAACCGCACAAACGTTATCGCGAAGTTATTGCCCGCTCCCGCAATCGACTCATTGAACACGGTTTGCTCGCGCGCGATGAAAAAGGTTTTTTAAGATTAACATCCAAAGGAGAAGCAAAACTCCGTGAATTGGAACGACGAGAATATAAACTTCCCCATCCCAAACGCTGGGACAAAAAGTGGCGCGTGCTTATCTTTGATATTCCGGAAAAAAGAAAATATCTGCGGGAAAAAATCCGCAATACTCTGCGAGCCATCGGCTTCAATCAACTTCAAAAAAGTGTTTGGATTTATCCCTATGATTGCGAAGATTTAATCGCTCTGCTCAAAGTTGATTTCAAAGTCGGAAAAGATCTTTTGTATCTCGTTGTGGACGAAATTGAGAACGACAAAAAACTTCTGGGCTTATTCCAAATATCGAAACAAACACTAATACACCTAAAAACAGCGATCGCTGTTAATTGGTGTATGCGGTAAATATAATAGAACTGATGGAGTATTGCTACGGAAAATGAAATTATTAAAAAGATTGCGCGTTTTGATTGATGGTGTATGATTTCTTCAGTTATGAAAATATACAATGATGTTCTCAAAAAAATAATGGCGGAAGGGGTAGACCGCAAAGGCCGCAATGGCTGGACGCGCGGTTTGTTCGCTATTCAAATGCGTTTCAATTTGGCAAAGGGCTTCCCGGCCGTAACTACCAAGAAATTGGCTATCGGTTTAGTAAAAAGCGAATTGCTTTGGTTTTTGGAAGGCAGTAGCGACGATAATCGCTTAAAAGAAATTGCCGGCAAAGCTCGGACCATTTGGACTGATAACGCCGAAGCGCCTGATTGGAAAAAGAAAGCAAAATTTCCCGGCGACCTAGGCCGCATCTATGGCATTCAATGGCGAAGTTGGAAAACACCGAGCGGCAAGACAATTGATCAAATTGCTAAATTGATTAAAGCCTTGCGGGAAAATCCCAACGACCGGCGGTTAGTGGTAACCGCTTGGAACCCGGGCGAACTTGAGGAAATGGCCTTGCCTCCTTGCCATATGATTTTTCAATTTTTTGCCGCCAAAGGCAAATTGTCTCTTCATATGACTCAACGCAGTTGCGATATGTTTCTCGGCGTTCCCTTTAACATCGCTTCTTATGCCCTCTTGCTTTCAATGGTGGCGCAAGTGGTGAAAATGAAACCCCACGAATGTGTGTTAACGCTAAACGACGCTCACATTTATCGCGCTCACTTCAAAGCGGTTGAGGAACAGCTTAAACGCAAACCATTGCGCTTACCCAAACTCTGGCTTAATCCAAAAGTCAAAGAGTTGGGCCAGTTCACGATGGAGGACATTCGGCTTGAAAATTACCAGCATCATCCGCCCATCAAGGCGAAAATGATTGTTTGAAACCAAAGCGCAAATGGGAACACCCATTTTGCGCTTTTTATTTTATGAACAAACCAACAATTAACATCATCGCCGCCGCCGGTAAAAATAATGTCATCGGCCTAAAGAATGCCCTGCCTTGGAATTTATCGGCGGACTTGAAATATTTCGCCCAGACCACCAAAGGTAAAACGGTTTTGATGGGTGAAAACACTTTTATTTCCATCTTGGAAAAAATCGGCAAACCTTTGCCCGGCCGGAGAAATATCGTCTTGACCGACAAAGATAGAAAATTTCCAGGCGCCGAGACGGTGAACAGTTTAGGGGCGGCGATGAAAATAATGGCCGACGAAGAAATTTTCGTCATCGGTGGCGCCAGTGTCTACCGGCAAATGTTGCCACTGGCGAATAAGTTATATATTACCGAAGTTAACTACAACGGCGTTGGTGATGCTTTTTTCCCAGCTATTGACCAAAACCAATGGTTTTTAGAAAAAGAGGAACCGCATTTCAAAGACGACAAAAACGATTACGATTACAATTTCAAAATTTACCGCCAATTTATCTAAATAAACACTAATACACCTAAAAACAGCGGTCGCTGTTAGTTAGTGTATCTCAAGATTTTAGAAATGGGTAATCAATCTATCAATTTGTTTATATAAATCGGCGAGCGAGCCGTTGTTGTTTAATTTATATTTAGCTTTTTTCATTAACATTGGGATGGCCAATTCGGTTTCGTATTGGTGGTCTTTGAGAAATTGTTTGAAAGTTTTTTTAGCGTCGCCGACATTTTCACCGCGCTTAACTAGACGTTCATGACGAATTTCCGGAGTAGCGTCAATCGCAGTCAACACAAAATTTGGCAACTTACGCAAATATGTAATATCAGCCATTCGGCGTATACCGTCTACTACCACAATATCACTTCCCATTTTTACTACATCGTTGGTAATTACTTTAGCTAACACATCTTCGCCAAATCTTTGCCGTAAAATTGTTGATAGTCCTTGTAAATTCTCTCGGCTGTGAGGTAAGCTAACCCGCGTTAAAACATCACGTAAAATGGAAGAAAACCGGCAACCACACGCGCCGTATTTTTTCTCCAAATATTTTTTGCTCGCGTCTTTGCCGCTGGCAATCGGTCCGACCAATCCTAAAATTATTTTAGCCATTTTACATATCCGAATAGGTCTGCATTTTATTGTTAAACTGTTCAAATTTGACGCCGGCTTCTTTGAAAATTTCTTTGCTTCTCTTGGCAGAGTGATAACCGTTTTCCGCCACCACTCGTTTAATACCGGCATTAATAATCATTTTGGCGCAAGTATAGCAAGGGCACATCTGACAATATAAAAATGCTCCGGCGGTGCTGACGCTGGCTCGGGCTGCTTGGGCAATGGCATTTTGTTCAGCGTGAGTGGTGCGAATACAATGGCGAGATTGCGTTCCGTCATCATTGATAACAGTATGCATTTCGTGCCCAACCTCATCGCAATGCTTGCAACCTGCCGGCGCCCCGACATAACCAGTGGAAATAATTCTTTTATCTTTAACAATGACGCAGCCAGCTCGGCCTCGGTCGCAAGTTGCTCGGGCGCCAACCGAACTCATAATCCCTAAAAAATACTCATCCCATGATGGCCGATTTGATTTGGTTTTTTTCATAAACAAAAGTATAAACTGGTAAAATGTAAAAGACAAGAAAGCGAGGTAAAATAATTTACTGGTATTTCGGCACGCCGAGATTTTCCGTTTCCATTTCAATATCGCCAAAACTTTTATCTTGAGTTACGGCAATCACGCCTTGCTTGACTAATTCTAACATTGCCAAAAAACCAACGATGACATTAATTTTTTTATCGCTGTCGATTTTGGAAAACTCACGGAAACTCATTTTCAGACAAGTGTTCACCCGCTGGCTTAAATTTTCAATCATTTCCTCCAAACTCATAACTTTTTCCACCACCGCCTGGGTTAAGGTTTCCGGTTTGGGCAAATTTTTCAAAAGTCCTCTGATAAGTTCGGCGGCGAAAGCGATGGTGAAACGGCTAACCGGCGAAAAAACCGGCGCTCGCTCTGGCGGTGTTAGCAAAAAAATCGACCTCTGGCCGAACAACCCGCCAACTTGACGGCTAAGCTGGCGCGTCCGTTGATAAATTTTGAGTCGCCGTTCCAGCTCGGCCATGCCGCCTTCTTCCTCTTCGGTCAAATCGAGCTCCGGCAGAAGCGATTTTGATTTAATCAAAACCAAAGTGGCAGCGATTAAGATAAAATTAGCGCTTTCCGCCACCGGAAATTTTTCCAAACCCTTGGCGTAAGCGATAAAATCGTCCGCCACTTGGGCCAATGAGATTTCGTTGATTAAAAGTTTTCGCTTTTCAATCAGATTGAGTAAAAGTTCCAACGGCCCCTCAAAAATCGGCGATTTTATTTTATACCTTGCCGTTTCCATCGCTGAATTTTAACGTTTTCTCAAACAAAGCGCCTGTGGATAAAATAACAGGCAATATGAGGTATAATATCATGGTCAAATTTTAGCTTAAAAATAATGGCCCGGGATATTTCTCCAAAAAAATCTACCTTAAAAAAACGACCTTTGGCCGTCGCGGTTAGCGACGGCCAGCCATTCATTTTTTACCAACTGCTTGACGAAAAAGAATCTCGGCTTTGCTTTGCCGGCAGCCCCGACGGCACTGATTTTGGCAATGTTTGTGAGAAAGTGATTTTTACAAATTTTAAAAAAACTCCGCCGGAAACGAAAAATTGCCGCGATTTCAAAATTTCCAAAAAGCGCGGCGGCTGGTTCTTAACTTATGTCGAAAAAACCAGTGAAGGTTTCGTCACCCACGCCGCCGAATCAACCGATTTGAAAAAATGGAAAGAAATTGAAACTGACGGCAAAATTCCCGATTCCGGTTTTTTAGTACCAAATTTTAAGTGGCAAAACAAAAATGTTTTATATTACGGCAAACAACAAGGTGTTGGGGTCGCTTATTCCAAGGATTTAAAAACTTGGGAAACCAGTAAAACGGTCGCTTTGCCGCCACGGAGCGGATTCTTTGACAATAATTCACTTTTAGTTTTGGCGGTGGAAAAAGAAACTGACGGCATTTATGTTATCTATGATACCTCCTCCATTAAAGGCGAAGGCTATCAGCTTCAAACCGGCGCCGCGGTTTTTTCTTTGGATGACCCGGAGCAAGTGATTTGGCGCAGCGAGTGGCCGCTCTTTGAACAAAATTTCGCCGATGGCGCCAAAAAAAAACCGGCGGCGCTGGGCGGCGTTTTTCTTAAAGACCAAATCGCTCTCTATTGGTGGTTCGGTGACAAGGGTCTGATAACCGTTGCTTTGCCCCGCTTTTCTATTTTTGGAAAAACCACCGGCACCAAAGGCGGCTTAGTCAGAAAAAAGGAAAACCCAATTATCACTCCGAATGATAAAAATCACTGGGAAAGCGAAGCGACTTTCAATCCGGCGGCGCTTTACGAAGACGGCAAAGTTCATCTGCTTTACCGCGCGGTTGGCCGCGACAGCGTTTCTTCCATTGGTCATACTGCTTCCAACAATGGTGTAAATTTCTTGGAACGTGGACTAGAACCGGCTTATTGGCCAAGAGAAAAATTTGAAGGTGTTCACGCTAGTCGGCCAAATACCAACCGACCATTCTTGGCTTACACTTCTGGCGGCGGCGGCAACGGCGGCTGCGAGGACCCGCGTCTGACTTTAATTGGCAACACGGTTTATATGATTTATACCGCCTTTGACGGCTGGAGCTCGTTGCGTTTGGCTTTGTCTTCAATTAAATTGGCGGATTTCAAAAATCAACGCTGGCATTGGAAAAAACCGATTTTGATTTCGCCACCCGGACAAATTCACAAAAACTGGGTATTGTTCCCAGAGAAAATTAATGGCAAATTTGCTTTGCTCAACAGCGTCTCGCCCGAAATTTCTGTCAGTTATTTTGATAATTTGAATTTCAAAGATGGAAAATTTGTGGATAGCCGCTTCGGCGGCGTATCTGGCCGAACGCACGCTTGGGATAATTCAATACGCGGCGCTGGACCGCCGCCGATTAAAACGCCTTACGGCTGGCTTTTGCTTTATCACGCTATGGACCGGCGCGACCCAAATCGCTACAAAATCGGGGCAATGATTTTGGACGAAAAAGACCCGACCAAAATTCTTTATCGCTCCCGTCGGCCGATATTGGAGCCGGATATGCCCTACGAAAATGAAGGTTTCAAAATCGGCGTAGTCTATTCCTGCGGCGCCACCGTAAAAGATAATGAATTATTAATTTATTACGGCGGCGCCGATAAAGTGTCCTGCGTCGCCTCGGCGCCATTTGATAAATTCTTGAACGATTTAAGAAAAGACGCGGAAATTAAAATGGTAATGCGCGCGGTCCGAATTTAAATTAAAAAAATGTTCACCGTTCGCCGTTCCAAACACAACCCGCTCATCGCGCCCGACAGCGCTCATCCTTGGGAAGCGTCTGGCACTTTCAATTGTTCGGCGGTTAAAGTTGGCAAAAAAACTTTAGCGGTTTACCGCGCGCTCTCCGCCAACCACCAGATTCCAAACTTTCCGGAAAAACTTTCGGTCATTGGCTTCACCGAAAGCGCCGACGGTTTTCATTTTGAAAACCGTCGGCCACTAATCACCCCTGAAGCGCCATGGGAACGGTTCGGTTGCGAAGACCCAAGAATTACCAAACTCGGCGATAATTACTACATTTTTTACACTGCTCTATCGGAATTCCCTTTTCGCTCGGAAGGCATTAAAACCGCTTTGGTAAAAACCAAAGATTTTAAAACTCTGGAACGACATCCGGTTACCCCCTTCAACGCCAAAGGTATGGCGCTGTTTCCGGAAAAAATCGGCGGCAAATTCGCCGTGGTTTTTTCCGTCAATACCGACCGGCCGCCGGCCAAAATCGCTTTCGCTTTTTTTGACAAAGAAACTGATATTTGGTCGGCGGAATTTTGGAACGATTGGCTTAAAAATTTAGACCATCACGCCATTGACCCGCGTCGTTCACCGGCCGACCATGTGGAAGTCGGCGCGCCGCCAATCAAAACTAAGGACGGCTGGTTATTGCCCTACGCTCACATTCAAAATTATTTCGGCGGTGAAGCGTTATTCGGCATTGAAGCCTTATTGTTGGATTTGGAAAATCCCCGCCGGATTATCGGCCGAACCAAAGGCCCATTTTTAGTGCCGCAGGAAAAATATGAAACCGATGGTTATGTCAAAAATATCGTTTTCCCGTCGGGCGCGATTCTGGAAGGTGAAACTCTCAAAATTTTTTACGGCGCCGCCGACACAGTCTCGGCCATGGCCGAAGTCAAACTGGAAAATTTATTGACAGCGCTAAAGCCAAACAATAATTTTGTCGCCCGGGTCGGCGATGCGCCAATTCTGAAACCGCGAAAAAATTTTCCTTGGGAAGCCAAAGCGGTTTTCAATCCGGCAGCGATTGAGCTAAACGGCAAAATCCATCTGCTCTACCGCGCCCAATCAAACGACAACACTTCCGTTTTCGGCTACGCGGCAAGCCAAGATGGTATTACATTTGACGAACGCTCTACCGAACCGATTTATGTTCCGCGCGCGCCGTTTGAAATAAAAAAACAGCCAGGCAATTCCGGTTGCGAAGACCCGCGTCTAACTTTGATTGATGATACGATTTATTTGCTTTACACCGCTTTTGACGGCGTGAATTTGCCGCGCGTTGCTGCCACCTCCATTTCGGTTAAAAATTTTTTGGCGAAAAACTGGCGCTGGACTAAACCGGTGATAATCAGTCCCTTCGGCGTTGATGATAAAGACGCTTTCTTGTTTCCGAAAAAAGTTGGTAAAAATTATTTGGTTTTTCACCGCGTCGGTTTGGATATTTGTGTTGACCCGATTTCTTCTCTTGATTTCACACCCGAATGTATCAAGACTATCACCCCGATTGTCTCGCCGCGTAAATTTATGTGGGACAGTGAACGAATTGGCATCAACACACCGCCGATTGAAAGTGATAATGGCTGGATTGTTTTGTATCACGGCATTTCCAAAAATCATCACACTTACCGCGTCGGCGCGATTCTGTTGGACAAAAAAGACCCGACCAAGGTTTTAGCGCGGACTACCGCACCGATTTTTGAACCGGAACTGCCCTACGAAAAAGAAGGTTTGGTGCCCAATGTCGTTTTTCCTTGCGGCGTTGTCGTTCGCGACAGCGTGGTTTTCATCTACTACGGCGCCGCCGATAAAGTCATTGGCCTCGCTAAAATCAAACTCTCTGACCTCGAAAAAATGTTTGAGTAATTGGATTACAAACTTTCTGGTTCGGGGGCGATGGGTTTGGCGCGCCAGATTTTGTGATGAAGGGTTGTCCAAACCTCTTTGATTTCCTGATTTTTTAGCAGAATTAAAATAACTACGCCAACCGCGATGCCGATAAGACCGGCGAAGAAACCTTGAAAGAAAATACCGGGCAAGGTCTCAAGATTGAAAATCTTATCAAAAACATTGAGCGCCCGGTAAGCGACAAAGCCCATAATAACCGAAGTGGAAAAAACTTCAAAAAAAGTCCGGCTGACAATCGGCGAGAAGGTCGGGAAACGACGAGCGAAATAGAACCAATAAATCGCCGCGTTAACGATTTGCGCGACCGAAAAACCCAATGGCAACATTAACACTTCAGCGCCGGCAACATTGTCTACTCTTAGCAAACTTTCAGTAAAATAGCGGAAAAATTCCCAATGCTTGAACAACCAAAGAAAACCAAAAGCAAAAACCACAATCAGCGCTGCCGAAAATAAATTTATAATCAACGGTTTCTTGGTATTGCCGCCGGCGTAATAACCGCGGACGAAAAGCAAAATCAGCGATTGGGCGAGAATGGAAACGGCAAACAACGCCAGGGCGGCGGCGGTCAAACGAGTGTCCGCCCAATCAAAATTACCTGAACCCAAAATCGTCCTGACAATTTGGGCGCGCAAAACGATGAAAAGAATAATTATTGGCACTGACCAGAAAGTGATGTGGCGAGCGGCGGTAAGCATTTCTTGAAAAAATTTCTCCTTCTCGCCATTGCCAAACAATCGGCTAATGGTCGGAAAAAGTGCTACGGTGTAACTGGCGCCGACAATGGCCAGCGGCACGGATTGCAAATTCCAAGAGAAATTAAAAATAGAAACCGAGCCAGCCGCCAAATAAGCGGCGAGGGCGACCAATACCAGCAAAGCAATCTGACTGGCCGAAAGCGCTAAGGTTCGGGAAAAAGATAAAGCCACTACTTGTTTGATAATTTGAAAATTAAACGGCAAACGAAAACGCGGAAAAAACTTGCCAACAGAAATTATTTGAACAGCTAAGTGAAACAACGCGCCCAGCACCACACCCAACGCTAGACCAATTAAACCGAACAAAGGGTAGAAAACCAACAAACCGAAAATTATGCCGGCATTGTAAAAAATTGGACTGATGGCGTAAGAAAAGAAACGATGTTTGGCTTGAGTGACCGAAGCCAAAAGGTTGGAGAAACCAAGTAAAATCGGCGACAACAATAACCAGCGCGTCATAGTAATAAGTTCAGCGCCGTATTGGCCGGCGATTATTTTGGGAAAAATCAGGCCGAGCAAAGTGGGCGCCAAGAAAAAAGCCGCAATGCTCACCACCACCATCAAAATCGCGAAAAAAGAAAAAATCGCGTTCAAGAATTCTCGTGTTTCGAGCTCGCTTTTTTGCAACCGTTCAATAATAAACGGCACCAAGATAGAGACGGAGGCGACAGAAGCAATGGCGACAAAAATTAAATCGGGAATTCTAAAAGCGGCGTAATAAGCATCCAACGCCGCCGAAGCGCCAAAACTGCCGGCTAGTATTCGGTCGCGAACCAAACCGAGCAACTGGGAAAGAAAAGTAAAAAACGCCAAAAGATAAGCGGCTTCATGAAGTCCAACGAGCTCTTTACTCAACAACCCAAAAAACTTTTTGACCATTTATTTCGCTAAAGCTTTAAATACTTTCACATAGGTCGGTAATCTTTTGTAAATTTCATCAGCCGTATCACTGTCATAAGTGTGCACCGAAAGATTCCGGTCTTCCAGCAATCGATTGGTGTCTTGTTCTAACTCCACCGGCAACATTTTTGCCCGTAACGCTTCGCTGAAACAACTTTTAGGAGAAAAACATTCAATGTTTTCCCCGCGTAATTTTTCTTTGGCGGATTTCCAAGCTAAATCAAAACATAATTCAAATCTTTTTATCGCCGAGTCGCGAATCACTTCGGAAAACGGCATCGCCAACACTTCTTCAAAGCGCTTGGTCGCTTCCAGCAAATCGTTTTCAAGGGCTTGATTTTTAGTCATTAGATTAAAATGGAATCGGTTCAATGTGTTTTAAGGCAACCTCTTTAAATTGCGGCTTGGCTCTGGTGAAATCAACGACATCAATTTTAAACAAGGTGGGCAAAACTTCAACCGCATTTCTAATTGCCATTAGTGATTTTTCCGGTATTGCTTCGGCACCATCAATACCCACATCAATATCTGACCTTTTGTTGCTTGTCCCGTCCACCCGCGAACCAAAAAAGAACAGGTGGTGTTTTTCGCGATCAAGATTAAGCGCCGTGATACGCGCCAAATCTTTTGGCAATGATTCCTGAAGCCGCTCCGGCAATTTGACCATAACGCCAGTTTATCATTATTGCGTCTTTTTTCAACTTTATTCGGTCGGCATTGGTTCTTTAATCGGCGGTTTGGGACGGCTTTCGGGTTTGTCATCAGCCGGCGGTTTGACATTGGTGAACGGCGCTCGGCCGGCTTTCAGGTTTTTTAAAATCAAATCAATTTCTTGATTGTCCAGATTGGCTTTCTGAATTTCCGCAAATTGTTTAACAGCTTCATTATTCTTGTCAATTTGGTAATAGCTCAAACCGAGAAAGTAGCGGGCATTGGCGTAATCGGGCAGTAAAGCAACAGCCCGTTCCAACGCCTCGGCGGCTTTTTTGTAATTCTTATTATTGTAATTGAGCAAACCAAGTTGAAAGAAAATCGTCGGGTCATTGGGCGCGATTTGGGCGATTTTTTCCACCGACTTAATCGCTTCGCTCAAATTGCCTTCATTGGCGTCAATTTGAGCCGACAAGAAAATCGCTTCGGTGTAATCAGGTTTAAGTTGAAGAGCTTGGCTAATAGACACTCGAGCTTTTTTGCTGTCATTGTTCGCCAAATCAAGTCGGGCCAAAGTCAAATAAAGCAGTGGGCTTTGCGGATTCAATTCCCGCGCCTTGTTGTAATTGCTCAAGGCGTTTTCATAAGCGCCGGCGATTTTAAGCGGCACCACCGCGGCGTAAACTCGGCCGGCTTCCACCCAATTCTGATAATCGCTGTCATTGAGTTCAATCGCCCGCTTGGCGTAATTAATCGCTTCACCGAAATTTGATTGAAATTCGGCTCGGGCGGCATCAGTTTTCAAATCGTCAGCGTTGCGAGAAAACAAATTGTTTATTTTCACCAAATAAAGTTCGGCGAGAAAACGATTATAAATATCCAGTTCGCTCAAACTTTTGGCTTTTTTAAGTCCGGCTTCGGTGGCGGCGATGTCACCCTTAGTGTTAAACGCGAACAGAGCTTTTTGAAAATTAGTGAAAGCGAAAAATTTCCGAGCGACAGCGGCACTGGTCGTAACAGCCGCCGCCAAAAGAATCACCAAAACCAAGGTGGCAAAGAAACTTTTCTTGGGCTGATTGGAAAAGGCAAAATCAAACGCCCGGCCCTTGAAATTTTTGTCTTGATAAAGCGAGGCTAAAAACAAACCGGTGAAAAAGAAAGTTAAAGCGAAAATCACGGCACTGGGAACATAAAAGACGCTAAACACCCATAGATAAGCCGCTGTCGAGAAAGAAGAAACGGTCAGATAACGATTAAACCGGTCGCCGTTGGTAAAGAAAATCGCCCGAAAACCAGCGTAAAAAAACAGCCCCAAAAAAGCTAGCCAAGCCAACAGGCCCAGCCCGCCAGTCGTCACCGCCATTGACGGAATCAAACCAATGCCGAAGTTGAAATCAGTGTTCCAAAAAATCGTGTTATTGATAGACAGTGGTTTGTATTTCAGCCACTCATAAGCAAACCTATTTTGACCAACGCCGAAGACCGGGTCGGTAGCCAAGCTTTTTAGAGAAACATCAAAAGTTGCTCGCCAAGACGGTCGCACTTCAAATTGAGCGATGTTTAAAGCATTAGTAATTTTTGAACTGATCGGCTGGCTTTGAGTGAAATTATCGGCGATAAAAATTGAAGCGATTAGCAAGACCGCCAACACGGCGTAAGAAATTTTCCGTTTGGCGATCGGCTCAGATGCGGCGCTTTCAGCCGGCTGGACGCTATTTTGGTTACTGGCTGGCGGTCTAACCGCCCAAAGATAAACAAACAAAATAAGCGCGAACGAAGCCACTGCCCACCAAACGATAGAAAAATTCACCACGGCCAAAGCCAACAAAGCAATGGCCAAAACAACATAGAGACAAAGCCGGAAAAATTTACTGAGCGCTAAAAGTTCCGTCGTCGCCAAAGACAATAATACCACCGCGCCAAAAACAATGCCTGAGTCATTGAAACGACCGATTAAGCTGGTAATATTGTCGGAAAAAATTCCTCCAAAAGTCAGCCAGGCGGGGAAAAACAGACGGATGGCCTGAAAAACGAATAGAACTAGCGCCCCCAGTAGAAAAGCGGCATAGCTTAGGAAAATTTTATCCCGCGATTGGAACAGCGCCGCCGTAACAATTAATAGCACCGCCATAACGAAAATGGAAACGAAAGTCGCCACTTCAAAACCTTGCCCAGTCATAGACCAAGCGATGTTGCCGGAAAAAATCGCCGCCAAGAAATTCGCCAAAACCAGAAAAACCGCGCTGGCCATAAAGATTTTTTCCGGCAATTGAATCGTCCCCTCTTTCAGCCGTGCGAGAATAAAACAAACGAAAGCTAACAACACCGCCAAAGCAATCAGCAAAACCTTGCCGAATTGAAAAGGAAAACCGACGGCGGGAATAAAGAAAATCGGCGCTAAAAAGACGCCAATCAAAACTAACCAAAAACCCACTTTTTCAAAAAACGGCGCGTTGCCAAACGGCACCACCGATTTGACTTTAATTTTTTCTGCTTCTTCCATAAATTTATTTAGTATTTACCTTATAATTATAAAGGGTATTATATTCATAGTGCCAGTAAAAGACAAGCGCGCGTAGCTCAATTGGTTAGAGCACAGAGCTTATACCTCTGCGGTTCTTGGTTCAAGTCCAAGCGCGCGCAATAAAACCACCCCTTTGATTCCCCTCCTTAATCAAGGAGGGGGTTGGGGATGGTTAGACCTGATGCTCAATGTCCTGTTTTTGTTTGAGGATAATACCGTTGGCAATAAGAAGTTTTTCAAATTCCTCGCGTTCAATGGTTTCCGTTTCAATCAGGCGAGCGGCGATGGCGTTGAGCGCCGGGCGATGTTTAATTAAAATCTCTTCCGCCTTTTTCACCGCTTCGGACAAAATCCGCGCCACTTCGTCGTCAATTACGGCGCCGAACCGTTCGGAATAATCCGCTCCTCCATCAAAACCATAACCAAAAACCGGTCGGCCCAACTGACCTTCAAAAGCCATTGGCCCAAGTTTTTCCGACATACCATATTTCGCTACCATATCACGCGCCAAACCGGTCGCCACTTGCAAATCGTTGGAAGAGCCGGTAGTCAAATCTCCAAAAATCATTTTCTCGGCCACGTAACCAGCTAAAGAAACGGCAATGTCGTCCAAAAATTCCCGCCGCGATTGGAGCTTGCGATCTTCAATCGGCAATTTCAAAGTGTAACCGGCCGCCCGACCGCGCGAAATAATGGAAATTTTATGAACCGGGTCAGCAAACGGCAAAACCGAAGCGACCAAAGCATGGCCGGCCTCGTGGTAAGCGGTGATTTCTTTCTCTTTTTTGGAAAGCAAATGGCTCTTGCGTTCCGGACCCAACATCACTTTTTCAATTGACCGAATTAAATCAAATTGCGAAACCTTCTTGCGATTTTCCCGCGCCGCCAAAATCGCTCCTTCATTCATCAGAGAATATAAATCGGCCCCAGAAAAGCCCGGCGTCCGCTCGGCCACCACCCGCAAATTCACATCTTCGGCAAAGGGTTTTTTGCGAGCGTGAATTTTCAAAATTTCTTCGCGGTCATTGCGGTCAGGTAAATCCAAAACTACCCGCCGGTCAAATCGGCCCGGCCGCAAAAGCGCCGGGTCCAAAAC
Source organism: Patescibacteria group bacterium (assembly GCA_038056445.1). GTDB lineage: Bacteria > Patescibacteriota > Minisyncoccia > Phycocordibacterales > DSPV01 > 2-02-FULL-44-35. Next base: position 1,091 of record JBBUFP010000032.1, on the reverse strand, counting down.
ATCCGGCCGATTAGTGGCCGCCATAATGATTAATTTTTCATTCGGCTCAAAACCATCCATTTCCACTAAAATTTGATTCAAGGTTTGCTCCCGCTCGTCGTTGCCGCCACTCATACCGGTGCCGCGCACTCGGCCGACGGCGTCAATTTCATCAATGAAAATAATGGCTGGTGCCGCTTTTTTCGCAATTTGGAACAAATCACGAACCCGAGAAGCGCCGACACCAACGAACATTTCTACGAATTCCGAACCGGAAATGGAAAAGAACGGCACGCCGGCTTCGCCGGCGACCGCCCGAGAAAGAATAGTTTTGCCGGAACCAGGCGGCCCCATCAACAACACGCCCTTGGGAATCCGGGCACCGATTTCCAAAAATCGCTTCGGACTTTTGAGAAAATCCACAATTTCCAGCAATTCTTCTTTAGCTTCTTTAACGCCAGCTACGTCTTTAAAAGTAATTTTTTGTTTTTGGTCGTCAGGCGCGGTCAGGCGGGCTTTGGATTGGCCGAAAGACAAAGCCTGCATACCGGCGCCCCGCATCTGCCGCGTCAAATACCAAATGAAAAAAGCAATGAAAAAAATCGGCAAGAGAAACGGCGCCAAACCGAGCAGCCAGTAGCCAGTACCCGATTGTTCTTTAATGTTAATGCTTACTTTATCTAATTTATCTTTCGGCACCCCGAGATTAAGCAGTGTTTGCGACAAAGCCGTGCCAGTTTCTTTTTTAGTTTGGGCAATTTTATCGGCTTCAACATAATCAATGACTATCGTTTCACCATCAACCGTTACTTTGGCCACTAAACCCTTGGTAATATCAGCCGACAATTCTGACAAGGAAATCTCCGGCGCGGCAGACAGATCGCCGACCAACCAGGAATAAGCGGCAGACAATAGAAAAAAAATCATCAACGCTCCCAAAGCGTTTCGTAAAAGATTTCCTAAGGGCATTTTATTCGGTTCTTTTTTCATTTTTTGTTTTGCCGGTGAGTGGAATTGAACCACTTTTTGAGGCTTATGAGTCCCCCGTTCTAACCGTTGAACTACACCGGCAATTACAGCAGTTTAAGGCGAAAAAGGCAAAGTGTAAAGTG
>JBBUFP010000031.1:0-2966 GCA_038056445.1 Patescibacteria group bacterium | reverse complement strand
GGCTGCTGAATTTTGGTTTTTTAAGCGCTCGGGCTATGACTGATTTTTTCGCCATTGTCCCGTTAAGGTAGCAAAAGCAAGAGGAAAAGTAAAGCGCGGCTGATGGGTGCTGACCCCACGACCTCTCGCGTGACAGGCGAGTGCTCTACCGTTGAGCTACAGCCGCATTATTAATCAACGAAAATATCTTATCAGGATAATTTACCAAAAGCAAAACCCCTCCCCGCTAAGCGGGGAGGGGTTTTGCGGGATATTACTTGGTCTTAGTTTCCTCTTCACCTTCTGGTTTTGCAGGAGGAACCGATTTTGTTTCGTCAGCCATTGCTTTTATGTTATGAATAATAGCGACAATCCACCCTTATAGAACCTTACAGGATGGTGCCAACATCCTAACAGAAAGTGTCAAAAAAAGCAAGAGTTAATTGCCAGAATTATCAGCCATCAGTTTTTTGAATTTTTCTATCATTGGCGTAGCAAGGGGGTCAAGGTTTTTTGCGCGGGCAATATAATAAGCGAGCCAGTGAGCGGTAATAGCTGAATTGATGATTTTTTCCCAACGAGTGGCGCCGGTTAAATTTATTTCTGAAATATTGCCGCCGAGTTCTGAAAGTATTTGCTTAGTCACTGCCATTCTTTTTATTATTCGCGGTTGGTCGTCTTCGTCTTTAATAAAAATAAAAACAAAATCACTAATACGATTACCATTAGCAAAACTCGCCATTTCGTTGTGGTTAAGTTCCGGAAAAACATTAGCGAAAGCCGGTTGTTTGGCGGTTTCGTTGATGATGATTTTCCAGTAATGGGCCAGCGCTTCATTTTGTTCCGAGGCGTAAAAAAGAGGAATTCGGCTGCCAATAACCTCGGCGATTTTTTTACTTGGTTCGTTCGTAAAGCGGGCGGCTCGGAGTAGGGCAATTTTGTTTTCCTGCCCCATCAATTTCAATAGCGCTATCATTACAAAACCGGTTGCCATTCGCGGCGGCAAGCCAGTATCAGGTAAAATAATATGTGGTAAATTATTTTTTTGGGCAAAAGCGATTAATTTTCCACCTTTGGAAATTACAGCTAGCGTGAGTTTTTTCGCCAGCGCTTGCTCGGCAAAGTCCAAAGTTTCCTCGGTGTCGCCGGAATAAGAAACCGCGACAAATAATTTTTCCGCCAAATTTGTGTCGGTAGGTAAAATCGGCGAGCCGTAATTTTTATGAATAATTAAATCTAAACTTGGTTCGGTGGCTTTGATTAAATCCGCCGCCAAATGCGAGCCGCCCATGCCGCCGACGACAAAACTTCCCGCTTTAGGCAAGCGTTCGGCGTTTTCCACTCGAGGTTCAAAATTGAACTGCTTCGGAAAATCAGCAATAAGTTTTTCAAATGTTGTCATTATCTTTATATTATACTCTTATACTATTTTATCGGCAAAAAAGGAGTGATAGTGCAGGACATTGGCGAACAAGGTTAGGCGCTAGTCAAGCTTCCATTTCAATCACCTTTCTGTATTATGAGGACAAAAGATTTTTAATATTTAATTTAACTATCGTGCCTCAAATCATTTCCGAAGTTGAAACCTTTGCCAGAATAAAAGTGTTGGGTGTTGGCGGCTCCGGCAAAGGCGCACTGAATCATATGGTCAACGCCAAAGTCAAGGGCGTGGAATTTGTCGCTGTCAATACCGACGCGCAGGATTTACATCACACTTTAGCCAAAAGAAAAATTCACATCGGTAAAAATTTAACCAAAGGTCTAGGCACTGGTATGAATGTTGACCTTGGTAAACGAGCAGTTGAAGAAACGCGAGAAGAAGTTCAGGAAGCGGTCAAGGGTGCCGATATGGTTTTCATCGCCGGCGGCATGGGCGGCGGCACTTGCACTGGCGCCGCGCCGATTGTTGCCAAAATCGCCAAGGAAATTGGCGCGTTGACAGTGGCGGTGGTGACCAAACCATTTTCTTTTGAAGGCATTCAAAGAATGCGTTTGGCCGAACAGGGCTTGGAAGAATTACGCAAGTCGGTGGACGCTATTATTGTTATTCCCAACGACCGACTTTTGGCGACGGTAGATAAAAATACTACCGCCAAGCAGGCGTTCGCGATTTGCGATGAGGTTTTGAGACAAGCGGTGGAAGGCATTTCCGATTTAATCGTTACCCCCGGTATCATCAATGTTGATTTTGCCGACATTCGTTCCGTCTTGGAAAACGCCGGTTCAGCTCTGATGGGTATCGGCATAGCTTCCGGTGATAAAAGGGCCGAAGAAGCGGCGCGGTTGGCAATCAATTCTCCTCTTTTGGATGTGTCCATCAACGGCGCCAAAGGACTTTTGTTTTCCATTGCCGGCGGGGAGGATTTGACAATGTTTGAAATTCAGGACGCGGCGCGAATAATTACTGAGTCCATTGACCCGAACGCTAAAGTAATTTTCGGCACGATTTACGATGATAAGCTTAAGAAGGGAGAGATCAAAGTAACGGTAATTGCTTCCGGTTTTACCGAAATGCCGGGCGCCCGTAAAAGTTTATTTGGTTCCGAAGTCGGTGGCGTCCGCGACGATAAAAAAGGTAAAATTTATAATACTTTAATGAGCGGTAATGCGCTCGGGTCTTCGCCAGTGCCGGCAAAACCAGAAGAGAAAAAAACTGAACCAGCGAAAATTGAAGAAGACGATGATTGGGGCGCCGTGCCGGCGTTTTTGCGGAGGAAGAAGTAAATAATCGTTTTGCCCTTGCCTTTTAATAAACGCTAAGGCGGAATGGGAAAATTTTTTCCGCTTCACCCTTCCCCGAAGCGGGGTGGGCTCCGACGCGTATAAAAATTTTCCCATTCCGCCTTCGCTATTCACTAAAGCGAGGGCTTCGCCTCCAAGTTTGGTTGACCCCGTTAGAGGTCGCGAGGGCTTCGCTCTAAGTTAAAAGAAAGTCGACAAGCTTTTATCACTCCTCTCACTTTGAGAAGGTTCAGTCTGTTCAGATA
>JBBUFP010000030.1:0-1922 GCA_038056445.1 Patescibacteria group bacterium | reverse complement strand
GGCGGCATTTGGTTTTTTGTCGGCGGCAAAGATAATTCCGACAATGATTTTGCCAAAAACTTGCCGCCGCCAACGGCGCCGGCCAATGCCGCCGCCGACCAAAACCAAAAATCAAGCGGCTCTTGGTTTTCCAAACTATTTTCTATGCCGTCTTTTGAAAATATGACACCGAATTTCCTGCCGTCTTTGCCGCCGTCAACTCAAACGCCAACCGACCCTCAAACCGAAATTTCGCCGGCAGCCAACACCAACTTCTCTCCCCTCAAAGGCAAAATTTATTTGAGCCGACCTTACAATTATAACTCTGGCACTGGCGCCGCTAATTACGAATACATCACCTTGCGCGCCGACAATAATCTCAAAGAAAAAATTCACCTCACTGATTTAACACTCAAAAGCGCCGCCAGCGGCGTTAAAGTTAAAATCGGCCAGGGCATCTATCTATATTTCTCTGGCACGATTAATCCAGCGCAAGACATTTTTCTTGGGCCCGGCGAAACCGCTTACATTATCACCGGCCGCTCGCCACTCGGTGTATCTTTCCGCGTTAATAAATGTATGGGCTATCTGGCAAAAAATCAAAATTTTACCCCTTACTTATACGGCGACTGCCTAGCCGTGAGGAACGAGCCGTTGCCAAAGGCACCCAATCAATTAAACGACAACTGCCTGGACTATGTTGAACGTTTTCCGGCCTGTACCACTTTCACTACCGGTAAATTAGAATTGTCGCCGGAGTGTAATAATTTTCTCATAGAAAAAGCCAATTACGGCTATTGCGTTCAAACTCATAAAAACGACAAAGATTTTTATCAGGCCGATTGGCGGATTTATCTGTCGCGCGACGAAACGCTTTGGAAAAGCAAACGCGAGACCATTGAGCTGCTAGACCAAAACAGCAAACTAATTGATTCGGTTTCGTATTAAACTCCCAAAATCCGAAACAGCGCGATACCGACGGCGACGCTGACATTGAGCGATTCTTTTTTGCCCCGCATTGGAATTTCGGCAATCACATCGCAGAGTTTCAAATGAGCTGGAGGAATGCCTGAAACTTCTTCGCCAAAAACCAGCGCCATTTTCGCCGTCGGCTTAATTTTCCGATAGTCAGTTGAGTGCCGACTTTGTTCCACAGCGATAATTTTGAAATCTTCTTTTTTGAGTTGACGGACTAGGGCGGTAAAATTAGTTTGGTGTTCCCAAATCATCGTCTTCTCCGCCCCGAGCGCGGTTTTAGCAATTTCTTTTTGCGCCCGGCCAAACCGATCAATTGGACAAGGCGTCGTCTCAACTAAGAAAATTTTGGTGACACCGGCGCCATCAGCCGTCCGAAAAATCGCCCCGACATTATGGGCGCTCCGGATGTTATCTAAAATTAAATATGCTATACTCACACCATTATGTTAAGCATTTTTCCTTCCCTTTTCAACTTTTCCTTTTTCGCGCCGACCATTATTCGATTGGCCGCCGCTTTGGTTTTTGTTTTCGACGGCTATCAAAAAACCTTCACCCGCAAAACCGAGTGGATTAACCATTTTGAATCAGCCGGCATAAAATCAGCCCGACCAATCATTCTGACCGTCGGCATTTTGGAACTCATCGCCGGCGTTTTCTTATTAGTCGGATTCTTGGCCCAACCAGCCGCCTTGATACTGGCAATAATTTCTCTCACTTACATCATTCTAAAAATCAAAAAACCTTCGGCTTTGCCGAATAAAATTAGTTTCTATCTCTTACTTTTGGCCATTAATCTTTCGCTCCTGCTCACCGGCCCCGGCGCATTCGCCTTTGATTGGCCGCTTTAACTGAAGAACTTTACATTTTTCGTTTTTAATTTTACACTTTTTCAATCCGCCCATAGCTTAGTGGCAAAGCAATCGCCTTTTAAGCGATCGATCCTGGTCCGATTCCAGGTGGGCGGA
>JBBUFP010000029.1:8856-12700 GCA_038056445.1 Patescibacteria group bacterium | reverse complement strand
AAAAGGAGTGGAATTTTGTGTGGTATTCTAGCAAATTTTTTTCAAACAAACACCAAAACTTTGATGATATTGTAAAGATATGACTTATTAATAGAGAAACATCTTGACATGTCACGGCGTAAAGATATTATGAATATATATATGAACTACGAAACAGTGCCACCGAAAAAAATAATTGAAAAAACCGCCCAAGCGATACGAGAGCGGGGTGTCGAAGTATTTGTCGTCAGCAACAAAAAAGCAGCGTTGGAAAAAATAAAAAGTTTGATTTCAAAAAACCAAACAGTAATGAATGGTTCGTCCACCACGCTTGATGAAATCGGATTTACCGAATACCTCAAATCGGGTAGCCATAAATGGCAAAACTTGCACGAGTCGATTATGAAAGAGCCAGATCAGCAAAAAGGCCTGCTTATGAGACGCCAAGCTCTTTTGGCTGATTATTTCTTGGGAAGCGTCAATGCTATTGCTCAAACCGGCGAATTAGTAGCGGCTGATGCTTCCGGCTCCCGTGTGGGAGCATATCCTTTTGCCGCTGGACATGTAGTACTTGTTGCCGGCGCGCAGAAAGTCGTGCCAACGCTAGCCAAGGCGATAAAACGAGTGAGAGATTATGTTCTGCCACTTGAAAGCGAGCGCGTGAAAAAGGCCTATGGTATGCCGGGAAGCATGGTTGGGAAAATGTTTATTCTTGAAAAAGAGATGTTCCCCAAGAGAACCTATCTTGTTTTGGTGGAAGAAAAACTGGGTTATTAATTCGCCTACCAAACTAGCTACTGAACGATAATCGTACCGGTATTGCCGGGGTTGAGATGGTCGTGATATTTCCAAGCGCCAATGAAATCAAACTTGAATGACCAACTGTCGCTCGGCTGAACACCCTTGCAGGCGTCAAAAGTGCTGCCCAGACAGCCGCCGGTGGTCGGATATTCTCGATGCGTTGGGTGCATGGCCGAAGCCGGCCACATTGTTCGGGAACTTTGGTTTTTGAAAACGACTGTTTCGCCGTTTTTTATTATTAGCGTATTTGGCGAATAACCGGTGTCGGTAAAAGTTACCACTTGTTCTGTTGCGAATGGCGATGGCAGAGAGTCAATCATCAGCGCCAGCATCGCGGCCAAAAGTCCAATATCGCGCACCGTGATGTCAGTGATGCCGCTGACTGTTAGCACGATAACGAGATGGACGGCGCCAACGAATGCCGCGAGCCACGGTAGAAAATCAATCAGTAGGAAGACGCCGATAATAATATCTAAAATCGCTGTGCCAATCATTACCTGCGCCATTGGGATGGGCAAAAGTCCGGCCGCCCAGGGCTGTAAATATCCGCTCCAGGCCTCGGGATTTTTGAAAATCAAAATACCAATCCATAAAAAAGTAATGGCCAAACCGACTCTTAAAAAATGAAATGCGGCGCTTTTCATAATTTATAAATTAGTCACTAACTAAAAGTATAATTCCCATTAGCCAAGATGATAAAAATTTTACTCCAACGACTGGTTAAAACTAAAGCGCAGTTTTCGCCAATCGGGCAAATCGGTTTTTCCGCGGCCAGTCGTTTTCTGATGAGGTAAACCGTTTCGCTGATACCGACGGCTGAAAGAGTAAAAAGCAAGGCCAAGGCTGTCATATTTAGTATTGTAGCATGATATAATAAATTCAATGACCGGCGCTTTTTATTTTAATCTTTACGCGCTACCGCAGTTTCTGGTAGGTTTGTTTATGCTGGCGCAAGGTTTAGTAGTTTTGGCCCAAGACCGCCGTTCTTCGTTAAATCGGGCTTTTTTTCTTTTTGAGCTGGCGGTTTTTGTTTGGCTAACCGCTATGGGTTTGGCCTATATGTCAGTAGGTGAAGAATTGGGCTGGTTTTTTTCCAAAATCGGTTTTATCGGTGTGACTTTTATTCCCATCACCACTTATGCTTTCTCTTTGTATTACAGCGGGGCGGCGCGCCAAAGGCCAATTTTAATCGGCGGGTTATTGTTTACCATTCTTCTTGTTCTCGGTTTGAATTTTGAGATTTTTACCTCTGGCGCTTATAAATACGAATGGGGATATTATATAAAACTTGGTTTGCTTGGCGCCTCGCCACTCTTAATGTTTTTAATTTTTGTGCCGTTATTTTGTTATAATTTTTACACTAAGTTCAAACAATCTGATTTGCTGAGCAAGAAAAAATGGGCGGCCTACGCCTTGCTGGCCGGACTTCTGGCTTTTTTTGGAGTGTTAGATTTTTTACCAGCTTTCGGCGTGTTCTTGCCTTTTCCTCCTATTGGTTATCTTTGCGTCGGCGTGTTTGCCACTTTAATGAGTTATTTTATTCTCCGTTACAATCTTTCCGATATAAAAATCATTATCGGTCGGACAGTCGGTTACATTTTTCTGACCACGCTAATTATTCTTTTCTATACCAGCCTAATGTTGCTGGTTTTCGGTCTTGACAATAATCAGACCGGAAAAATAATTATTGAAGCTCTTATCTTCGCCGGTCTTTTATACATGATGAGCGGTTTGAAGGAAAAAACCCAACGGATTGTTGCTCAGTTGTTTTTCAAGGAAAGAATTCAATTTACTCAACTAATCAGCGAATTTGTCGGCAACTTGTCCAATTTGAGGACTACCAAGATTTTGGCGGAATTTCTCCTGGCTTTTGTGGTTGATAAATTAAGGGCCAATTTTTGCGCTCTTTATATTTTTGACAAAAATGGCGGCGCTTGGCATATCTACCGTTATTTTGCCGGGAAAAAGATTGAATATTTACCGAACGCGCTATCGGTGACGATAAGCAAACTGGACGAAGAAACACTTCGATCATTTGGGAAAATAGCCAAACGCGATATCATCGGCGCTTTTCGCGAGAACCATAAAGTTTTGGCTGATGCTGTCAGTTTAATTTTGAACGATGGTCAAGCCGAGGTGATTTTTCCCATTTTCCGCCAGGACTCGCTGGAATGTTTAGTGGTCTTGGGACGAAAACAGACGGGCGAAAACTACGGCGCTTACGAGCAGAATAATTTATCAAAAGTTTTTGCTCCGTTCGGCATCGCTTGGGTGAACTCGCGTCAATATGAAGAAATCAGGGCTATTGATTTGACGAAAAATGATTTTATTAGCATCTTGTCCCATCAACTGCGCAGCCCTTTGACCAGGGTTAGCTGGGCGGTTGAAGCAATCAAGAAAGATGCTCAAAAGGAAAATAACGAACTCTATTATAAAGAGCTCACCAACAGTTTGGAATCGCTTATTGACCTGACTAATTTATTCACCAACATGTCTATGGAAGATTTTTCTCCCCAAACTAATAAATTAAATAGTGATGATTTAGCTAAGGCGCTTAATGAAATCTTGGAGCGTTCTGGACGATTATTAAAGGAAAAAAATATTACCTTTGAGTTTAATTTGCCGGCACATTTTCCGATAATTGTGTCTGATTTTTTTACTTTCAAAACCGCTATGGCCGTCCTTTTGGATAATGCGATGAGATATACTCGTTCCGGCGGTCAGGTGAGTTTGATAGTTAAGCAAGATGGCAACAAATTGCTGGTTTCAGTAAAAGACAACGGCGTTGGCATTCCTAATGCCGAGCAATATAAAATTTTCAGCAAATTTTATCGCGCGTCCAACGCGGCGGCGGCAGAACCAAACGGCAGCGGCGTTGCCCTGTATTACATTCGTTCCTTAATTGAGCGATATGGCGGCGCTATATCATTTCAATCAGAATTGGGCAAGGGCACTATTTTTAACTGCATCTTTAAGACGATTTGACTCCAAAAGATTGCGAAAATTTTCAAAATCTGTATTATGGATTCTTTCAACCATAATTTATGTTGCTAAATAAACTCGA
>JBBUFP010000029.1:4262-8756 GCA_038056445.1 Patescibacteria group bacterium | reverse complement strand
GTGTTTCCTATTATTTTTTCCGCCATTCTTACATAGTCAGGGTTAATTTCGAAACCTATATACGATTGTCCTAATTCTTTGGCGGCCACGCATTCCGAGCCGGTACCAACGAATGGGACTAATACAACGCCGTCTTTTTTGGGCGCAGCCGATTTAATAAGTTTTCTAGAAAGCTCGAGAGGTTTTTGAGTGGGGTGCTTCATAATTTCATGACCACTATGTTTCTGTAATTGTCGTGGTTCGTAAACATCGTCGCAAGTTTTGCACAAAAACCATCTTTCAATCATTCCCGCTCCGCCGGCCAAGGCCGGAATTTTAATGACGTCTCGAGGCAACGCGCCACCTTCGTGAGCTTTATAAATAGTTTCCAATCCATTTTTACCGAATCTGCCAATTGTCCCTTTTCTCACCTTTCCCGCGGCTCCGTTCAAAAATCCTTCGGTATACGGTTCTCTAATTTCATCTCTGTTGAAAATTGGTTTGTCTTTCCATGCGCATATAATCGCCTCATGACTTCTCTGCCAAAAGTTTAATGAAGCGACATTTTTGTTTGTATAGTGCCAGATGAGCCATCTTTTATTTATTGGGATTTCAATCGAAAGATAAGCCAAAATTTCGCTAAAACCATAAATAAACATTGTTCCTGCAGGTTTCATTATTCGAATGCTTTCATTTATCCACTCTTTACACCAAATGACATATTCACTAAGCTCTCTTTTGTCTATATTATTACCAAAATCTTTTCCGATATTGTATGGAGGGTCGATCACAATGGCATCACAACTTTCATCAGGAAGTTTCTTAAGTTCTGATACCGCATCGCCCAAAATTATTTTATTTAACGGAAGCTCCTTATTTCTTTTTAGCGAAGATACCGTAAAAAAATCTTTTGCCCACAAAACCGGTTTGTTTGGGATAACATCAATGACGATACCTTGGATTTTCACATCCCTATCTTTTCTGATGATTATAGGTTTATACGCTGTATTTGCCGGTTGCAATCTAATTTGCGACCGTTCTCTGTAAAATTTCTTCAGCGTTGCTTCGCAATTATCAATTAAAGCAATTACACGCTGACCATTTTCTGCAATTCCTTGTTGTTTTACCAATACAATATCGCCATCATTTATATTTTCATCAATCATACTATTACCACTAACTCGCAGGGCAAAAAGATTGCCGGTGCCAGGCAGTTTAGTCTTTGGAATAGCGATGAATTCGTTTTGATGGATTACTTCTATTGGTTCTCCGGCGGCAATAGTTCCTAATAAAGGAATTTTTACCAAGGGTTCTTTAGAGGCAATGCTAATAGCACGGGCCTTATTTTCTATTTTCCCTAAATAACCACCTTCTTTGAGTTTTGAGATATGAAAATGTATAGTTGAAACTGAAGCGAGTTTAAGTCGTTTTCTAATTTCCTCAAACGAAGGCGCGTATCCTTTTTTTTGCGAATAACTTTCTACAAAGTCGAGGACTTGTTTTTGACGTTTTGTAAGCATTAGACTTGACTTATTTTCTACGCATCAATTATAATAGAACAAAAGTAGAAAATCAAAATAAAGTTATCCACATAGAAGAGATGGTAATAAGAAAAATTCCCATGCCAGAAAGCACGGGATTTTTTTGATTTTCAGTAAAAATTTTCTACGACGACTTGACGCGGAGTTTAGTTTGCCGGCCCTTATCTACTTTTGGCAAACGGATGGAAAGCAAGCCGTTTTTTTCGCTGGCTTCAGCTTCCTCCACTTCCACTTCTTGAGGTAGGAGAATGGTGCGGGAGAATGAACCCCAATAAAGTTCTTTGAAGAAAAAGTTTTCCTCGGAAATTTCATGCGAACCTTCGCGCAAGCCCTTGATGGTGACCATATCGCGGGTGATGGAAATATCTAAATCTTCGGCTTTGACGCCCGCTACCATTGCCCGAATAAAGATGTCGTCGGGCGTTTGATAAACATCCACTGCCAATTGGCCGTCGCCGTTTTCTTCTTCCAGCCACTCGCTCAACTTTTCGTCAGTGGCGGCGACATTGACTTCGCGCTCTTCGCTTTCGGCGGGCACATTAACCGCGCCGGTCAATCGTTCAAAAAAAGATCTTTTTTCTTTTGCCATGTTTTAAATAAAAATTAGTAATAAAAATTAGTAATATTTTTTTGCTAATGACTTCACTTTTTCAAATACCACCATCAGCACGGCGACCACCAGCCAAACCGACAGAAAAACAAAGAAAGTGCCACCGTTGTAACTACTTTTAATTATAAGCAAATTGAAAATAGTATGCAAGCCGATGGAGAGGATAACTCCGACAACGATAAATCCTTTTTTGATTTTGGCGCTTTGATAAAAGGCTAAAGCCATAGCGGCGCCGATGGCCGATGAAGAAATTACATGAAGCAAGGTGGCGCCGATGAAGCGCAGATTACCGGTTACCAACGCGCCAATCGCGTCGCCGCCGGCAATCGGCGCTAGAATAAAAAGCGAATTTTCAATAGCGGAAAAACCAAGGGCGACGGTAATCATATAAATCAAAGCGTCAATCGGTTCATCCACTTCTTTGCGGCGCAAGACAATTATCCAAGCAACGATAAACTTGGCTAGTTCTTCCACAATCGCCCAAATGATAAAGACTAGCGCGCCACCGTCGAAATAATCGCTGGCCGCTTTTTCAAAAGGAATCACCAAAGGCACCGCCAGCATACCGGCGAGAAAAGCGGTGAGAATTAAAACGCGCGGTTCGGGATGAAGGCGGTCTTCACGCAACCAAAACCACAACCAAACCAAAGCTGGAATCATGCCGCCCGCCAACGCTAAAATTATATTTTCAAAAGTCACAGTATAATTTTACCACTTTCAATTACAAAAAACGACGGAAAGAACAAATTTTTAAAATTTAGTTTCTGGAGTCGTTTCGTTATTAATTTTAAGATTACCCCGTGCCGTAATTTTTTCGCCGAGCTTGGCTTTATTGGCTTTTAAACGCAATAGACCGGCAAAAGCAATCATTAAAGCATTATCGGTAGCCAGTTCCTGAGTGGAAATAAAAAGTTTCAAATCCGTTTTTTCCGTTGCCAATTTTTCAAAAGTATTACGGATATTTTTATTAGCCGACACGCCGCCGCCGATGATTAAAGTTTTGGCGCCGAATTGAACCAGCGCTTTTTTTGTTTTAACCGTCAACACTTCGGTGACGGCATCTTCAAATTCGCGGGCGATATTTTTCTTGTCGTCCTCAGTCAGCTCGCCCATTTTTTTGACTAAATAGAGCACGGCAGTTTTTAAGCCGGAAAAAGAAAAATTCAAATCGCCGCTGTTGAGCATGGGACGGGGAAGCACGAACGGTTTTGTGCTTGCCGGAGTTCGTAGACCTTCCGCCAGTCGCGAAATTTCCGGACCGCCCGGGTAGGGCAAACCGAGAATTCTTGCTACTTTATCAAAGGCCTCGCCGACAGCGTCATCTTTGGTGGCGCCGACGATTTCATAATCAAACCAATCTTTCATTAGCACCAATTCGGTATGCCCACCGGAAATTAGCAGGGCAATCGTCGGAAATTCTATTTTAGAAATTAGAAATTGGGAATTAGAAATTCCATTTCCGCCCAACAAGGCGGAAATGATGTGTCCTTCCATGTGATTGATAGGAATAATTGGAATCTTCCAAATTGTGGAGAGTGCTTTGGCGAAATTGATACCGACCCAAAGCGCCGGTTCCAAGCCGGGACCTTCGGTTACGGCAATCGCGTCAATCGGCGGCTTCTCAATTGTTGGTACAAATGCCAAAAATTGTTCCAGCAATTCCGGCTCCCGTTCCAAAATAACTTGTAACTTGTAACTTGTAACTTGTAACATTTCGGAATTTTGTTTTTCTGTTTTAGAATTTGAAAAATTTGCTTCACCAAGGATTTTCTTGAAAATAGGAAGCAAATTTTTAGCGTGTTCTCTTTTCGCCAGCATCGGAAAAACGCCGCCGTATTGGGCGTGGATTTTCGCTTGCGACAAAACAATATTGGCGAGAACTTTTTCCCCGTCAATTAGCGCCAAAGCGGTTTCATCGCAACTGGTTTCAATTCCTAAAATAAGCGCGGATTTTTTCGGCATTTTTCTTGAGATTATTTTTATTCCCCTTGACTTGGTCATTGGGGAAAATCCAGATGTGAGCGTGGGGCACTTCATCGCCGATTATTTTGGAGAGAATCCAATCGGTGCCGAAGGCCTTTTGTTGGGCCAAGGCGATTTTTTTGGCGACTTCAAAAAAATCGCCAATGTTAGGGAATACCTGCCTGCCGGCAGGCAGGTCCCAAACCCATCGATAGTGTTTTTTTGGGATAATTTGAGTGTGGCCGGGGCTTTGCGGCTGAATATCCAAAAAAGCCAAAAAATCCTTGTCCTCATAAACAATTTCCGCCGGAATTTCCTTTCTAGCAATTTTGCAAAATACGCAATCGGGCATAATCAAAGTATATCGTGTTAAAATACTTTCGTGAAGCAGTGGAAAATCAA
>JBBUFP010000029.1:2032-4162 GCA_038056445.1 Patescibacteria group bacterium | reverse complement strand
ATTGATTATGAAAAAGGCGTTCATGACCCATTTTTAATGAAAGGAATGGCGGCAGCGGTGGAAAGAATTTTGCGGGCGATGGAAGCGAATGAGAAAATTATAATTTGGAGCGACTATGATGCCGATGGCATCCCGGGCGCGGTGGTGCTTCATGACTTTTTCAAAAAAATCGGCTTTCAAAATTTTGAAAATTATATTCCGCACCGCGGCAACGAGGGTTTTGGTTTGAATATGGGGGCGATGGAAGAACTCGGCAAAGCGGGAGCGAAACTTCTCATCACCATTGATTGCGGCATTGCTGACGCTAAGGAAGTGGCGCGAGCCAAAGAGCTCGGCCTTGATGTTATTATCACCGACCATCATGAACCGAATGGTGTTTTGCCTTTGGCTGATGTGATTCTTGACCCAAAACAAAAAGATTGCGGTTATCCCGATAAAAATCTTTGCGGCGCGGGCGTTGTTTTTAAGCTTGTGCAAGCGTTATTAAAAAGTCCCTCGACTTTGTTCGGGACAGCCCCGCAACAGGGCTGGGAAAAGTGGTTGCTGGATATGGTGGGCATAGCGACCCTTTCCGATATGGTGCCATTGGTCGGCGAAAATCGAGTACTGGCTTTTTACGGTCTCAAGGTGCTCCGAAAATCGCCGCGGCTTGGTTTGCAACAGCTTTTACGCCGGTTAAAAATTAATCAGCGATTTCTGACGGAAGATGATATCGGTTTTATGATTGCGCCGCGCATCAACGCCGCTTCTCGGATGGGCAAACCAATGGACGCTTTTGAACTTTTAATCGCCACTGATGAAGTTAAAGCCGCTCAACTGGCGGCGCATTTGGACAAAATCAATCAGGAAAGAAAAAGTTTGGTGGCGGCGATTACCAAAGCAGTCAGAAAAATTATGCTGACGCGTCAGAACGAAAGACGAGTGATTGTCGTCGGTAATCCCGATTGGCGGCCATCGTTGCTCGGTTTGGTGGCGAACGCTTTGAAAGAGGAACACGGCAAGCCGGTTTTTTTGTGGGGGCGAGATGACAACGCGATACTCAAGGGTTCTTGCCGGTCGGACGGCAGCGTTAATATGGTGTTATTAATGAACGAGGCGCGCGAAATTTTTCTAGAGTTTGGCGGTCACGCTTTGTCTGGCGGCTTCACGGTGGCGGAAGATAAAATTCACATTTTGGAAGAAGAATTAGACCGGGCTTATGAACGCCTGCCGAGGCAGGCGTCGCTGGCCAACGGAGAATTTTTGGCTGACGCGGCGCTGTCGCTTGATGAAGTTAACGCCGATACTTACGGCATTGTGGAAAAACTCGCGCCGTTTGGGATGGGCAATCCCAAACCGATTTTTTTGCTGAAAAATGTTTTACCAAAAATAGTTCGTCAGTTTGGTAAAGAGGGGAATCATCTGGAAATTATTTTTGAAAACACTGCTGGTGAAAAAATAGCCGCCATCGGTTTTTTTCAAAAAGCCGACAGCTTCGGCCGGCCGGTCAAAGCGGGCGAGCCGCTCAATCTCGCGGCAACTTTGGAATGTTCGTATTTTCGCCGGTTGCCGGAAATTCGTTTGCGCTTAGTTGATATTTTTTGAAAAACACGCTAATCTGTCTTTAGAAGAAAAAAGAAACACGAAAGGCAATCAAAAGCAAAAGGTATTGTTATGAAAAAATTTCTGTTCGAATTCAGCGCGGCGTTAGTCGCGTTGCCAATCATTATGGGCGCGGCTTTCAAGTTCGCGCCCCACAACTGGTTCTGGCCAATAACTATGACGGCGGCAATGGTGTCCGCTTTTTATATCAGTTATCGGTTCATGAGACTCTGGAGTCGGCGTTGTCCAAGGTGCGGCAGTCTGAATATCGCTTGTAAAAAACGAATGTTTCGGCCAGACGGAAAACCGCCTGTTGGTAAAACACTCGAGTGTGAAATCATTATCACTTGCCATAATGATAAGTGTTCATGGTTCATGCTGGAAAGAGGCAGAGACTATATCAAAGTCTTTACCGGTTTCGAACTTTGGTGGCGTCGCTTGAAAGGCGAGAGATTACCTTAAGCCGCGTCAAAATTTTCCAAGCGTCCCGCCTCGGGACGCTTTTTGTGGGAGCCCAACTTGGGAGTTGAGCTCCCAAGTGAAGTCTCA
>JBBUFP010000029.1:0-1932 GCA_038056445.1 Patescibacteria group bacterium | reverse complement strand
ACTAGATAATGTTTATAATAAACTGTCAAATCGGAGAGGGTGGGATTCGAACCCACGACCCGCTTTAAGACGGGCACAGGTTAGCAACCTGCTGCTTTGGACCGCTCAGCCACCTCTCCATTGACTAAATACACGATATCACAATAGCGAGGTTTTTCCACTTTGCCCTTTACTAACAAAATAGTATACTATTTCTGCTGAAGTTAATGTTGTATGTTTACCGACCCAGAAAAAAATCTTGAGCAGTTTG
Source organism: Patescibacteria group bacterium (assembly GCA_038056445.1). Classification (GTDB taxonomy): domain Bacteria; phylum Patescibacteriota; class Minisyncoccia; order Phycocordibacterales; family DSPV01; genus 2-02-FULL-44-35. The sequence continues at coordinate 1,682 of JBBUFP010000029.1, read as the reverse complement.
ATTTGCAAAAGGGAATGCGCGTGGCCGATTTCGGCGCCGGCAGCGGTTTTTACGCTTTCACCGCTGCCCGGTTGGTAGGCGATAAAGGCAAAGTGTTCGCCGTGGATATTCAAAAGGATTTGCTGACGCGATTAAAAAAAGAAGCGGCGACTAAAAAATTGCTGAACATTGAAATTGTCTGGGGCGATTTGGAAAAAGAAGGCGGCGCGAAATTGAAAGACGGTTCGGTAGATAGGGCAATCGTCTCAAATTTGCTGTTTCAAATTGAAAAAAAGGAATGTCTGGTGCGAGAGGCGGCGCGAGTGCTAAAACCCAACGGCAAAATTTTGGCGATTGATTGGACTGATTCCTTCGGCGGTCTCGGCCCGCCAGACAAAGATGTTTTTGGCAAAGAAGCGGCGCGGGCGCTGTTTGAAAAGGCCGGTTTTGTTTTGGAACGGACGATTGACGCCGGCGCCCATCATTATGGTTTAATATTCGCAAAGAAAAAGTAATTAAAAAATGGACTTCAAAAAAATTTCAATTTTCCAGATTGCCTTAATTGCCGTTTTTGTGGCGGCGGCGATTGGCGGCTTGATTCTTTTTGCCCGTTATAAGGGTTCTTCAGAGGCGCAAAATCTGCCGACGGCCGAGATTTGGGGTGTTATTCCAGAGACGCAAATCGCCGCCCTCAAAGAATCGTTGCGTGACGATGAAACTTTCAAAATCAATTACACCGAGAAACGCCCGGAACTTTTTTACAATAATCTGATAGAAGCGTTGGCGGCCGGCAATGGTCCCGACCTCATCATTATCCCCGAAAATCTTTTGCGCAAATTGCGCTCCAAAATTTTCACTATTCCTTTTGAAACTATATCCGAAAGAACTTTCCGCGACACTTACTTGGATGAAGGCGAATTGTTTTTGACTGCCGAGGGCGCCATGGCTTTGCCGTTTAGCGTTGACCCACTGGTAATGTATTGGAATCGCGATACTTTTGCTACTGCCGGTTTGGCGAAACCGCCGGCCATTTGGGACGAATTTATTCTTTTGGCGCAGACGCTGACCGACAAGGATTTGAACGGTAATGTTTTTCGGAGCGCCGTGGCTTTGGGCGAATTTGACAATATTACCAACGCCAAGGAAATTTTGTCGGCGTTGTTTTTGCAAATTGGGGCGCCGCCGCTCGCGGCGAGCGGCGGCGCCAATAACGCCGGCGTTAGCGCTTTGAATTTTTACACCCAATTTTCCAACCCGCTCGGCTTGACTTACTCATGGAATAAAAGTTTGCCCAACTCGCGCGACGCGTTTCTGGCTGGTGATTTAGCGATTTATTTTGGTTTCGCTTCTGAATTATCGGAACTGCGAGCGCGCAATCCCAACCTCTATTTTGATGTCGCCGCTTTTCCTCAACCAAAAGGCGCGAAAAAGTCCGTCACTTTCGGCAAGCTTTACGGCGCGGCGGTTATGAAATCGTCAAAAGATATAGCTAATTCGGCCCGTATTGCTTTTTTGCTAACTTCCAATCAGGCGTTGAGGGGCTTTAGCCAAAAAAGCGGCTGGCCAACGGTGCGACGCGATTTGCTTTCGGCTAAACCAACCGACGCTTTCGGCGCACTATTCTACGACTCGGCGTTAAAGTCGCGCGGCTGGCTTGACCCTGACTATTGGGCAACCTCGGCGGCGTTCAAGGAAATGATTGA
>JBBUFP010000028.1:0-7585 GCA_038056445.1 Patescibacteria group bacterium | reverse complement strand
CCCACTTGCGCCGCGATGGTCGCAAAGGATGGAAGCATTATTCCGGTCGGGCAGTAGAAAAGTGTAAAAAGAAAAATTTAATCAAAACATAAGCGCCGATTGAACCGACAAGGAGGCCGGCCAGAACATCCGCCGGCCAATGGACGCCGGCGGTCACTCGAGCGCCAGCGATTAAAACCGCCACTAGGCCCAACCAACAGCCCCAACGTTTGTGACCCAAGAACAGCAACGCGGACGCCAAGGCGCTGAAAAAAGTGGCATGACCGGAGGGAAAGGCACCGCCGGCCGAATGCGGAAAAAGCGGAATGATGTTGGCTAAAACCTCAAACGGCCGGGGACTTGGGAAAATTTCTTTGAAAACAAAAACTATAAACCACAGTGCGCCGGTGATGATAAAAGAAATAATAATATCTTTCTTAAAATTTTTATCTTTAGAAAAAATCGCTACACCGGCAAGTAAAGCGACAATCAAATACGGCAAATAAACGGCAAAAAAAACCGTCAGCCCAGTGAGCCAAGAATTGCCGGCGACCAGATTATATAAAAATTCTAAAATCGTTTGGTTCATTTTTAAATACCGCTGCGCGACAACAAGGTTTTAATAGTTCTTAAGGCGATTTTAAGGTCCAAGAACATTGCTCGATTTTTTATGTAATACAAATCGTAAGAGAGTTTGTTTTTGGTTTCCATTGTGTCAATCATATGATGCGGGTGCTCATCGTGATGAATTTGCGCCCAACCGGAAAGTCCGGGCTTGATAAGATGGCGCACGCCGTAATACGGCACTTGCTTTTCGTAAAGTTTAACCGGTTTGGGAAATTCCGGCCGTGGCCCAATCAAAGAGATGTCGCCTTTCAAAACATTCCAGAGCTGGGGCAATTCATCAATTCTAGTTTTCCTTAAAAAATTACCGACACGGGTTACTTTGTTCTGATTGCTTTTGTCCCACTGACCGCCATCGTTAGCCACTTCCATAGTGCGAAATTTGAAAAGTTTTATCAACTGACTATTTTGGCCAATTCGCTCCTGCACGCTCCACAAGGTTCCGCCATCATCCAATTTAATCGCCAGCCAAACGACAGGATAAAGCAAAAGCGAAATCAAACCCAACACCAAAGCCGCCGCAATATCCATCAAGCGCTTCAAAAAATCAAAAGTGAATTTTGGCGACAAGGAAATATTTTCCAAAAACCATGGGTATTGGAGCAGGGAAAGCGGCACCCGAGCAAAAATGTCCTCATAAATTTTGTGCATATCAATAAACCGAACTTTGGAAAAAATTAGATTGTAAAGATGCGGCAAAAGCGGTTCCACTTTTTCACTCCGCCAGTCCACGGCAATCACTAACACTTCCTCGCTATAAACCCGATTCAAAATTTCTGCCTGAAAATCTATCGCCGCCACCTTGTCCAAATCCACCGAAGAAATGAAACGCAAATTATAGCGAGTATTATTATTAACTTCTTCAAACAATTCTTTCATTTCTTCGCCGCTACCGATAATAATGGCATTTTGTTTTTTGCGAAAGCCAAACAACGCCAAACCGTAAAGCCGCCAGAGCAGAATCAAACCGAAAGAAATCACCAAATAAATAAACAAATTGGTTTTAGGGGTGATACCGAAGTAAGGCGCGAGATAGAAGAACAGCACCGCCAGAAAACTGTTGGTCAGCTGGGCGCGCAAGATAATGCCGGGCAAACGGCTTTTCAAAATCACCGTGTGCTTTTCATACAAACCGGCGATGAAAAAAACCAAAATCGACAAAGCGAAAACCAGCAAAAACGGCACAAGGTGGGAACCGTAAATCGCGCTATTGGGCAATTCGCCGTAGCGGAAAAACAAAGCCAGCCAGAGCGACAGAGCGAAAATGGCGATATCGCCTATGAGCAAAATCAGCGCTTCCTTTTTCCCCAAACCAGCCATAAGTGAAGCAAGTATACAATAAAAAAACAAAAAGACCAAATTTATGGTATTGTTTAATCAATGAAAATTTTATATGTCATTACCAAGTCCAACTGGGGGGGCGCCCAGCGGCAAGTTTTTGATTTAGCGACTAATTTACCCAAAGCTCAATTTGAAGTGGCGGTGGCGCTGGGCGGCTCGGGTTTACTTAAAGAAAAATTGGACGTTGCTGGAATTCGGACAATTTCTATTGAAACATTGGGCCGCGATATTAAAATTTTCAACGACCTGATTTCGTTTTTTAAAATTGTCAAAATAATTAAAAAAGAAAAGCCGGACATTGTCCACGCCCACAGTTCGAAAGCGGGAGCCCTTTCTGCTTTCGCGGTCTTTGTTTTGCGTCTCATCTTAAAGCTACAAGCTAAAAGCTACAAGCTAAAAGCTATCTACACTGTTCACGGCTGGATGTTTCTGGAAAAACGGCCATGGTGGTGGACAACGGCAATGCGCTTTTTTTCTTGGCTGACAATTTTACTAAACCATAAAACTATCACCGTCTCGGAAAATGACAAAAACGCGAGCGCCGATTTTCTGGGTGTAAAAAATAAAATCGTAACAATTCCCAACGGCATCGGCACAATAAATTTTTTGGAAAAAACTGAAGCTAGAAAAAAAATCTTACCGAAACAAGAAAAACTCGGCGAGCTGTTTTGGTTCGGGGCCATTGCTGAACTCCATAAAAATAAAGGGTTGAATTTCGCCATTGAGGCAGTAGACAAAAACTTACCGGCGATTTTGGTAATTATCGGCGAAGGCGAAGAAAGAAAAAATTTGGAACAGCTTATTATTAAGCGCGGCTTGCAAGAAAAAGTTTTTCTAGTCGGCCAGATTGACAATGCTGCCTCGCTTTTGAAAGCATTTGATGTTTTTCTGCTACCGTCAGTTAAAGAGGGGATGCCTTACAGTGTTTTGGAAGCCGGCGCCGCCGGCCGGCCGATTATTGCCAGCGCGGTCGGTGGTTTGCCGGAAATCGTCACTGACATGGAATCTGGTATTTTAGTCCAAGCCGGCCGGCCGGCCGAAATCAAAAAAGCGATGGAATTTTTAATGAATAATCCCGAGCGCCGTTCGGCCTTTGGTGAAGCGCTTCAAAACACCGTCGCCGCAAAATTCGGCCTCTCAAAAATGCTCAGCCAAATCGAAACTTTGTATAATTCCTTAGGACCGAATACTTGCAAAGAAGCTGAAACTGATGTACGGTAATAATCAGTCAAAGATGTTCTTTGACAATCAAAAAGGAAAACAATTATGACTGAACAAAAAAGTATAGAGCGAGAAGAAAACCGTTCGCTTGATGTTTTGATTATCAATTCCCCTCTATTTCGAGATAAGGTAGATGGATACGACGAAGATTCTTTACCACCACTCTGGCCCGGACCCCGAATTTTTGACACCGATTCTGTATAATTAGTAGTTAATTAACAGAATCAAATATGAAAACTCATAAAATTGCTCGCGAGGTTAAGGAACAAATACTTAATCGTATTAAAAATGATGGCGTGTCGATTGCTCAAGCCGCCCAAGATCACGGAATTTCGGATCGAACAATCTACGGCTGGCTTCGAAAGAAAGCCGATGGCTATCCAGTTATGTCCGATGTTTTGAAACTCAAGAGAGAAAACTCTGCCCTCAAAGAGCTGGTGGGCGAAATCACCCTCAAGCTTTCCGAAACCCAAAAAAAGAATTGATGGGGCAAGAAAACGAGAAGATTTCCCAAACTCTGAGGGCCACGGAATTTGGGGTCTCAAGACAAAGTTTGTATTACAAACCTAAAAAACCTGACAAAGATTGGCAACTGAAATGTCGGATTGAGGAGGTGCTCAGAACTCCGGGCAAGCACTCGTATGGCTCGAGACGAATTGCTCTGGATTTAAAAATGAATCGCAAGCCGGTCAAAAGAGTAATGAACCTTTTTGGCATCAAGATTACAATCAAAAAATATATCTCTGCACCGTCATGGATTTATGGAACAGAGAGATTGTTGGATTAAGTGTTTTGACTAATCATAGTGTCCAACTTGTTTTTAACGCATTTCTTTTCGCCATCCACAATCACTCCAGACCGGAAATCTTCCACTCCGACAATGGATCGGAATATGATGCCGAATCCTTCGTTCAAATGTTAGCTGAATTAAATATCAAAATCTCCAGATCAAAACCTGGTTGTCCGTGGGAAAATGGTTATCAAGAATCGTTTTACGACAAGTTTAAGATTGACCTCGGTGATCCAAACAGATTTAAATCTCTAGGCGAACTCATCTACCAGATTTATCATCAAATCTACTTCTACAACCATACCCGCATCCATACTGCTCTCAAAATGTCGCCGATCCAGTTTTCTATTTTCGCCCAAAATGCTAAAATGCAGATGCAGAATTAGTGTCTAAAGAAATGGGTCCACTACAAAAGCAGTTTAACTTCACAAGCGGTAATTTTTCTGAAACATCTGATGAGGATCTTCGGAAGTTTATTACTGAAACTAATGGAATCAACCAATGAAAAATGTGAACGTAATGTGGGTCGGTCTTTCCGCAAAAAAGGCAACTGATGCAGAGAATTGCACGCCTCTCCACATAAGCACAAACACTGGTAAGTTGGTGGCGGAAATTGAGGCACGATGCCACCAGGCACGCTTTTACAAAACAAACCTAGTAAAGTTTCCTCCACTAGATTCCAAAGGAAAATTGAGATACCCGACACTTAAAGAGTGCACATTGTGTTATCCTGAACTGCAAATCGAGATTCGGGCAGTTAATCCTCGTGTTGTCCTATTACTGGGCACTAAAACAGCAACATTCGTTCTCCGTCAGCTTGGGTTGCAGATGCCAAAATTATATTATACATACCAATCCTTTGAGTATGAAAAAAGATGGTATGTGCCCATCCATCATCCATCGTACATCATGGTGTACAAGCGAAAGGAGAAAAATCAATATATCCAGGCAGTGGAAACTGTTATTGGACGACTTATTGTTTGAAGGAGGGCTACCTCAAGTTGGCCCTTCCCCCAAATTCGTTTGGAAAAATGGGGGGAAATCAGTGGGACGCGCTTCGCGCGTCCCACCTTTTGGCTTTGAAAAAGCCGTTGAGTTCTGTTTTGATGCGAGCGGGAAGACTCGAACTTCCGGCCTCTCCATTATCAGTGGAGTGCTCTAACCACCTGAGCTACGCTCGCAAATTTTTGGTGCTGGGGTCAGTGAAGGTCAAAAGTATTTTTCTGCTGAAAAATCTTTCGACCCCGCCTCGCGCCGTCGCGCTCCGGCCTTGCGCCGACGGTTCCTACCATCGGCTCACTCTAACCACCTGAGCTATACTCGCAAATCCAAGATACCAAAAAATCTGGTTAAAGTAAAACCTGCCCGCCGAAGAGGCGGGCTTGCGAAAAATTTGGTAATAGGTAAGATAACGGCATAAAAATGTTTAAGCAACGAATCATTACTTTGTTGGTTCTCGTCGCCGCCGTTGGTATCGGCTATTTTGTTTTTCAAACCGAGCAAAACGGCTCCGACTATAATTTCAAGCTGGGCTTGGATTTGAATGGCGGCAGCCATTTGATTTATCAAGCTGATGTTTCCGAAGTGGCGACTGGCGATATCGTTTCCTCTATGGAAGCCCTGCGCAATGTCATTGAGCGGCGCGTCAATCTGTTCGGCGTTTCCGAACCGCTCGTCCAAACCGAATCGGCTGGTTTGGTCGCAGGCAAAGCCATTGCCCAAAAACTAATTGTGGAATTGCCGGGTGTCGCTGATGTTGATAAAGCCATTGAAATGATTGGCAAAACCCCTTTGTTGGAATTCAAATTGGTTCAGGAAGGACCACCGGTGGCCGGCACTACCACACCTACTCTTACTTTGACGCCAACCGGTTTGACTGGCCGCTTGCTGAAACGCGCCGCTTTGGAATTTGACCAAAACCTCGGCGAACCGCAAATACTGTTAAGTTTTACCAGCGAAGGCAAGGATTTATTTGCTCAAATCACCAAAGACAATGTTGGAAAAGTTTTGGGTATTTTCCTTGACGGTCAATCGCTTTCTTTGCCAGTGGTACGCGAAGAAATTCGCGACGGCAACGCAGTGATTTCCGGCGACTTCACGCCCACCGAAGCGAAATTATTGGTACGCGATTTAAATTACGGCGCCTTGCCGGTACCGATTAAACTTTTAAGCACTCAAAAAATCGGCGCTTCGCTCGGCGCCGACGCGGTCAAAGCCGGTATCAAAGCTGGAGAAATTTCTTTCCTGGTCATCGCGTTATTTTTGATTCTTTGGTATCGTCTACCGGGCGTGGTGGCAACTATCGCTTTGGCGATTTATGTCGCTCTGAATTTGGCGCTGTTTAAATTAATTCCGGTTACCTTGACCGCCGCTGGCATTGCCGGTTTCATCTTGTCCATCGGTATGGCGGTGGACGCCAACATTTTGATTTTTGAACGGCTCAAAGAAGAATTGCGCCGTGAGCGGACGCTGGCCGACGCCATTCGCGAGGGTTTCGCCCGAGCCTGGACTTCCATTCGCGATTCCAATCTTTCTTCCATTATCACTGCTGTGATTTTATTTTGGTTCGCTTCCACTTCGGTCATTAAAGGTTTCGCTCTGGTCTTTGGCATCGGCGTTTTAACCAGCATGCTCACTGCCATCACCGTCTCCCGCACTTTGCTCCTAGCGCTCGGCGTCAGAGGAGAAAATAAAATTACCAAGTTTCTTTTTAGCTGCGGGATTAAATAAAAATAAAGAAATGCCTATCGTTAAACATAGAAAAATATTTTACGCGATTTCCGGCGTCTTGAGCAGCGCCTCTATTATCGTTTTGTTAATTTGGGGATTAAATTTGGGCATTGATTTTAAAGGCGGCACCATCGTTGAAGTTGCTTATCCCGATAACCGACCCGCTGTTTCCGAAATTGAAAAAAATCTAGAAAAACTAAATCTGGGCGAACATTCCATTCGGCCGGTAGGCGAAAATGGCTACCTACTTCGCGCCCGTGAGTTGGTGGAAACAGAACGGGTAACTTTACTTAAGGCGCTCTCTTTTGATAATACAAATAAAATCACCGAGGAAAGATTTGATTCAGTCGGACCACTGCTGGGCAAAGAAGCGATGCGCAAGTCATTGTTTTCTATTATTTTAGTAATTATCTGCATCGTTCTTTTTATCACTTTTGCTTTCCGTAAGGTCTCCGAACCGGTGGCTTCTTGGAAATACGGCTTGATAACAGTTCTGGCTTTGGTTCATGATGTCTTGATTCCCGCCGGCGTTTTTGCTGTCTTGGGACATTTTCAGGGGATAGAAGTGGATACTTTATTCGTCACCGCTCTATTGGTGGTGCTTGGCTTCTCGGTTCACGACACCATCGTGGTTTTTGACCGCGTCCGGGAAAATTTAAAAATCAACCGCGAAACGCGCGCCAAAAAACCATTTGAGCAAATCGTCGGCGAAAGCATCAGTCAAACCTTTGTTCGGTCTATCAACACTTCGCTAACCACGATTTTGGTCTTAATCGTTTTGTTCTTTGTCGGCGCCGAAACCACCAAACTTTTCTCTTTGGCCTTAATTATCGGCATCATCGCCGGCACTTATTCCTCTATTTTCATCGGCTCAACTCTCTTAGTCACCGCAGAAAAACT
>JBBUFP010000027.1:0-10464 GCA_038056445.1 Patescibacteria group bacterium | reverse complement strand
AAGCATTTGAATATCTCATCCCCGAAGTCGCCAAAGGCAAAAAGGGTCAGTATTTCACCCCGCGGCATGTCATCAATATGGCGGTAAAAATGCTTGACCCGAAACCCGAAGAATACATCATAGACCCTGCGGCTGGCTCGGGTGGCTTTCTTATCAATGCGATGTATGCGGTAAAAGATAAGCACCTGAATGGATCCGAAGAAGCGATGCGCGAATACGCCAAAGAGCACATTTGGGGCATTGATTTTGCGGATGAAATTTCCAAAACATCTCGTGCGCTTATGCTTGTTGCCGGTGACGGGAGGTCGCACCTTTTCAAATTAAATTCTCTTGACCCGCGCGAATGGCAAGGTGAAGAAACGCAACTTCTTGACGCGCGGAGTAAACTTCAGACTCGGCTTTTGGATATGGGAAATTCCACCGATAACGCCGAAAACAAAAAAACATTCCACTATTTTAATTTCGATGTTTTGCTCACGAATCCGCCTTTTGCCGGAGAAATAAAAGACCAAGGGCTTCTGCGCCAATATTTTTTCGGCAAGAAAAAAGGTAAACTGATAAACAACATTGAACGGCACATTCTTTTTATTGAACGGACACTTGATATGCTTCGACCCGGCGGGCGGATGGCAATAGTTTTGCCGCAAGGCGTGCTTAACAATACCAACATGGAACATGTCCGCGAATATCTTTTTAATAAGGCGCGCATACTTGCCGTCGTCGGGCTTCACGGTAATACTTTCAAGCCGCATACCGGCACGAAAACAAGCGTCTTGTTTCTTCAAAAATGGAATGGAAAAGAACAACCGCTCAAAGATTATCCGATATTTATGGCAGTTTCCAAAAAAGGAGGCAAAGACAATTCCGGTGATTATGTTTATAAGAAAGACACGAGTGGAAATTATATCCACGACGCCAAAGGCCGAAAAGTGTTGGATCACGACCTTGACGAAATCGCCGAAGGATTTATAAAGTTTGCCAAGGAGCAGAAATTTAATTTTGTAGGTAAATGAAAAAGAGCCATCGTCCTAACGGTCGACGCCCTTTCTCGATACTGTATATTCAATATATCAAGTAGAAATATAAAAGCAAGCAAAAAAGTGAATAACAAAAATATGAAAAATGATTTTTTGAAAGAAAAAATACTGCGATGGTTTTCAAATTGGGCGATGCTCAAGCCGAAACTTCATTTTTCTGACAACAGGGAGGTATTTCCAAAAAGGAGAGAAATCTGGTGGGCAAGTGTAGGGCAAAATATCGGGGTGGAGGTGAACGGAAAAAATAGCAAGTTTGAGCGGCCTATTTTGATAGTGAAGGTTTTTAATGCGGACTTTGTTTTCGCCGTTTCAATTTCTAGCCAAGAGAAAGAGGGCAAATATTATTATGCTTTCAAAAATCCCGATGGGAAAAAGAATGTGGTGGTATTATCACAGATCAAATCAATCAGCAGTAAGAGATTAGTGCGAAAGATTGGAGAAATAGAAGCGACGGATTTTTCGAAAATCGTTGCCCGATTAAAAGATATGATATAACAAACGGCGCCCCCTTGCGGGGACGCCTCGGAACTTCCTTGCGGAAGCGTAATGTACGATAAGTATAGCAACCCCAATGTTAAAGTCAAGCAAAGTGTGGATAATTATATAACGAGCAAAAAGGTTTAAAATTACAAGGAAAATGTGGTTAGAAAAATTAACTGAATTATTAACCAATAATTTGGGAAACATTCTCAAGTTTTTCGGAGGTGTTTTTTCTGTCAGTTTCATTATTAATCTTATTCAATACAAGGAGAATAGAAAACTCAAAAAATATCATAATGAAAAGGAATTAAAAATAAAAGAGGCAGAGTTGAAAGCTGAAATTGTTAGCCATGAAAATTTTAGACACACCATTAGTTATTCTTTTTTACAACTCGGCGAATACCAAGAAAAAGAAATTAACTACAACCTAAAAGTATCAAAATTAGTATCTGAAATAGAATATATAAATAAAATTTTGGGTAGAAACAAATGATCACCTATTCCATAATCCAAAAATCACAACTTGAAGGAGCAAAACGGCTGGATGCGGAATATTATCAGCCGGAGTATTTAGCTTTAAGAAAAAAGTTATTTTCAAGTCCTATTCTTGATAAAATTTCAAAGAAAATTACAGATTTTGGCGCATATTCACAGATGAATTTTGTTGAGTATACAGAAAGTGGGGTTCGCTTTTTACGGAATCAAGATATAGGAGAATTTTTTATTGAAAACAGTGAGCCAATCTATATTTCTAATGATATATATAAAAAATTAAATCTCAAACTAGAAGAGCATGATATCGTGACCCCTCGTGTGGGAACTCTTGGAAATGCGGCGGTTGTATTTAAAGAATATTTACCCGCTAGCGCAAATCAAAATCTTGCACAAATAAAACCGGATATAGAAAAAATTGATCCTGTATATTTATCAGTTTTTTTAAATAGTAAATTTGGACATTTTCAATTTGATCAATTTGCAACTGGTAATGTTCAGCCTTGGCTCAATCTATCTCAAATAAAATCAATTAAAGTTTTTGTTCCGCCGAGAGATTTTCAGGAATCTGTTAAAATCCTAGCGTTACAAGCATTACAAGAGCGAAATGATTCAAAATCCCTATATTCTCAAGCAGAAAAATTACTTTTAGAGGAATTAGGACTTACGAATTTTTCCGCCAAAGGCGGGTCCGCCTCGGGCGGAGAAGCAGAAAGCGGATTATGGAGCGTGGTGAAATTGTCTGATGTTAAAAAGGCGAATCGGATTGATGCAGAGTATTTCCAGCCGAGGCACCAAAAACTCTATTCTCTTATTCGCGCGAATGGTGGAATAGCACTCGGCGAGCTTGCGACGATTAAGAAAGGTTTTGAGCCCGGAAGCGAAGCATACCAAGAAGAAGGTAAATTATTTATCCGCGTCAGCTCAATTTCAAGAGACGGTATTACCGACAAAGACCAAAAATATCTGAAAGACGAGCTGTATCAAAAACTCAAAAAAGATTATGAGCCGAAAGTTGGCGAAATCTTGCTTACCAAAGACGCAAGCCCTGGCATGGCTTTTGTTGTAAGAGAACCAATTGTGGGAATAATTTCCGGTGGCGTGCTGCGAGTTAAATTAAGGGAAGATATTGAACCGGAATACCTTGCGCTTGTCATCAATTCACTTGTCGGTCAGTCGCAAGTTGAACGGGACGCGGGTGGTTCAATCATTATGCACTGGAAGCCGGACCAAGTGAAAGCATTGCAAATCCCAATCTTGTCGAAAGCGATACAACAAGAAATCACCGAATTGGTGCGAAAATCGCACGAGACGCGCAAAAAGGCCAAAGAGCTTTTGGAATCCGCCAAGCAAAAAGTTGAAAATTTAATTGAACAACAAAGATGAAAAAAGTTGATAAATTGTTTTTGATTATTGTCGGACTATTGAGCGCCGCCGGTCTTTTAATTTTCTTGTCCGCCGCTATGGGCCTGTTAGTTAGGGAAAGCGGCGCCAGTTTTGGTGTGGTGGCGCTGAAGCAAATTTTGTTCGGTTTGTTACCCGGTTTGCTTTTGTTATGGGGCGCGTCCAAAGTGCCGCCGGTTTTCTGGCGGCGCAACGCTTTTTATATTTTTCTTTTTTCGCTGGTCGTTACCGCGTTGGTTTTTGTGCCCGGCTTAGGATTAGAACACGGCGGCGCGCTCCGTTGGATTAAAATTTTTGGCCAATCGTTCCAACCGTCGGAATTGCTGAAAATCGGTTTCGTGATTTATTTCGCCGCCTGGCTGTCAGGTGTCAAGACGCGCGCCGCCGAATTCAAATCTGGCCTTTTGCCGCTGATAATTTTACTAATAGTTGTTGGCACGCTGATAATTGCTCAGCGGGACACTGACACATTTATGGTATTTTTCGCGACTGGTTTAGTAATGTATTTAGCCGGTGGCGGTAAGTGGCGGCACGCCGCTTTGCTTTTTTTCGGAGCAGTTTTGTGCGTCATCGCGCTGGCTTTTGCCCGTCCCTATGTTATGGAACGCTTCCAAACTTTTTTGAACCCGAATGTTGACCCGCAGGGCGCTAGTTATCAAATTCATCAATCGCTTATCGCCATCGGTTCCGGCGGTTTGACTGGCCGCGGTTTTGGCCAAAGCGTTCGGAAATTTAATTATCTGCCGGAGCCGATGGGTGATTCCATTTTCGCAGTGGTCGGTGAAGAATTCGGTTTTATCGGCGGCGTTCTTTTAATTTTGCTTTTCACCGCTTTTGCCTGGCGCGGGCTTTGGATTGCCAATCGTTCCGCCGATTCGTTTGCCAGTTTAACGACTGTCGGCATTGTTATAATGATAGTGTCTCAATCATTTATTAATATGGCGGCGATGCTCAATATCTTGCCGCTTTCCGGCACGCCGTTGTTATTTATCAGTCAGGGTGGCACGGCCTTGTTATTTGCCCTCGCCGAAGTCGGCATAATTTTGGGAGTTTCCAGGCATATTCGGAAATAATTTTTGATGGTATTATAAATGTTATGAAAATCTTATTAACAGGCGGAGGTGGTGGCGGGCATTTTTATCCGATAATAGCCGTGGCGGAAGCGATTCGCAAACTGGTTCGGGTGGAAAAGCTAATCGCGCCCGAATTGTATTTTATGTCCGATTCGCCCAATAACGAGAAACTGCTCTATGAGAATGAAATAATTTTCAAGCAAGTCAGCGCTGGTAAAATCCGCCGTTATTTTTCTTTGTTGAATTTTACTGATTTGTTCAAGACCTTTTTCGGCGCTCTCAAGGCCATCGCCGTTGTCTACGGCATCTATCCGGATGTGGTTTTCGGCAAGGGCGGTTACGCTAGTTTCCCGGCGCTTTTAGCGGCAAGAATTTTCGGGATTCCGGTAATCATTCACGAATCCGATTCAGTGCCGGGCAAAGTCAATCTTTGGGCGGGGAAGTTTGCCGTTAAAGTGGCCGTGTCTTACCCGGAAGCAGCTCGCTATTTTTCAGCTGATAAAGTGGCTTACACCGGTAATCCGATTAGGGAAAGTATCAAGAGTCCAGCGACGGCAGATGTGCGGGAATATTTTAAATTTGCGCTTGATTTGCCGGTGATTTTAATCATCGGCGGTTCACAAGGCGCCGAGCTAATTAATGACATTGTGCTCGGAGCTTTGCCGTCGCTTTTGCAAAAGTATCAAATTATTCATCAAACTGGCAAGAAACAATTTACTTTGGCGAAAGAAACAGCTGGTGTGGCGCTTGGTGAAGGCAGTCCGTTGTTGGCGCGCTACAAGGTTTACGAATATTTAGATGATTTGCCGCTGAAGATGGCCGCCGGCGCGGCTGATGTCATCGTCAGCCGCGCCGGCTCAGCGTTGTTTGAAATCGCCGCTTGGGGCAAGCCGGCGATTGTCATTCCTATCACCGAATCTAACGGCGACCATCAAAGGGAAAATGCCTACAATTTTGCCCGCAAGACTGGCGCCACGGTAATTGAAGAAGAAAATCTTTCGCCTAATTTATTTGAATCGGAAATCAGCCGGTTGCTGGTTGACCCGGTAAAACGCGCGGCGCTCGGCAAAAAAGCCAAAGAATTTGCCACCACTGACGCCGCCGACAAAATTGCTCGCGAGCTTATTAACATTGCTATTGTCCACGAACTTTGAATAAACCCGCCGAACAATTCAGATTAAAAAGCTACTATTATGTGGTAGAAATTACCGGTCTGATTCCGCCTTTGATTTTTGGTTTGATTATTTACGCTTTTCGAGACCAAATCACTTGGTTGCGCGAGCCCACTTTAAACCTCTATCTTTTTATCGGCATTTTTGTTTATCACTCAGTTTTCTTTATCCTGCGGGAAATTTTTAAGAAGAAAATCTTTTTTTCTTTAGCCCGTTACGGCTATTTGGCGTTTTTTGTCGCGGTGCTTTACACCGTTGGCGGCGTGGAAAGCTCTTTTGCCTTTATCTTAATTTTTCCTCTAATCGTGTCGGCCACCGACTTGGACGCGAAATCCACTAGAACTGTCGGTATCGTCATAACTTTAGCTTACGCTTTGCTCATTTTCGCCGACCCAACTTACTATCGCGATTTTGGTCTGGTCGTTGGTCATATTTTACGGGTTATTCTTTTGGGTATAATCTCTTTTCACTTTTATCGGATTGTCAAAGAAATTTTGCGCCAGAAATACGAGAAGGAAGAGGCCAGCCGAAAATTCGTGGAATTGTCGGAACTTAATCGCGTCAAGAACGATTTTCTAACGGTGGCTGAACATCAGTTGCGGACACCGTTGACCGCGGCTAAATGGGCTTTAGGTAATTTGTTGGAAGAAAAAAATCTTTCAGAAAACAATAAAATGCCGCTTAGAGAAATTTCCGGCAAAATTGTTCAATCACTGGCGATTGTCAATGAAATGTTGCAGACGGCTGAAACCGGTGCTGGCGGTTTAAAATTAGAGCGGCAAAAAACAGATTTGGGCATTTTAATCACCGGCCTTATCTCCGAATTACAGTTTTTAATCAGAAAAAATTCAACCCAAGTCCGTTTTCATGAACTGTCAGGTTTGGTGATTGACGGTGACCAAAAGCTTTTGCGCATTGCTCTCGCCAATATTATTGACAATGCGGTGCGCTATTCACCCAATGAAACAGTGAACATTGATTTAAGGCGCGTTGAAGACAAAATTATTATCACAATCAAAGACACCGGCATTGGCATCGCGCCGGCTGATTTGCCCTATATCTTTGAAAGATTTTATCGCGGTAAAAATGCTATCACTCTTGACCCCAATGAGAGCGGTGTCGGTCTTTACATCAGCAAAAAAATTATTGAACTCCACAACGGCGAAGTAAAATTAGAATCATCAGTCGGCCAAGGTACTTCAGTGTCGGTGGCATTACCAGTTGAACCACCGCCGCCGATAGATACAATTATTAGGTCTAAAATGGTTGATAATAAATTACTATTGAATTGACGGAAATCGCGTCTTCCGTTAATCTTCGTCATTAGAATCAACAAAACAATAGAACCTTTACAACCATTATGGATACGCAATACATCTTGAATCGTTTGGCTTTAAAACAACCACTCATTGAAAATTGCCAACAGCTTTTTGCGCCGGTCAGGCCGTTTATCATGGGCAGTGAAAGCGAATACGGCGTGGGGCAGGGTCTTGACGGCGAGTTGGTCTTGGATATGGCCTGTTTGCCGCAAGTGTTGTTCAATGGCGGCGAGGCCTATCACGACTGCGGTCATTTGGAATACGCCTCTCCGGAAGTTTCAAATCCCGCGGCGTTAGTCGCTTATTACGAAGCCGGTAAAGTTTTCTGCCATCGCGAAAAGTTTTCCCATCGTCTCATTTGTAATAATAACGATTGGGAGGGCAACACTTTTGCCGCTCACGAAAATTATTTCACAACATTGCCGCGTTCACAGTGGCATAAACTTGTGCCGGTGCTCATTGCTCGGACGGTTTTTGCCGGCGTCGGTTGGCAGACTAATACTGGTTTCCACATTTCCCAACGGGCTTTATTCATCAGCGAAGTAATCAGCGAGAGCACTACTCAACGACGGGGTATTATCAATACTCGGCGCGAACCACTCGGACAGGTTGCGGGTTATGATCGGCTCCACATCATCTGTGGTGATGCGACGATGAGCGAACTGGCAACTTTTATGCGCTTCGGCATTGTGGCGCTGGCCTTGGAACTTTTGGAGGAAAACGCTTTTCCCAACATTCAATACGATTTGGATTGGGCCGTTTCGGATTTCCATCAAATCTCAGCGCAACTTTATGATTGGTGGTTAAAAGGCGTTTCCCGGCATTCCAAAGACGCTCTGGCTGTGCTGAATTCAATTGTTTCGCGGGCCAAAGAACTTTTTGCCGGTCGGGATTTTATCACCGATGTTCTGTTAGTCGTCTTGGCCGACACTATTGCGCGTTTAGGCCGCGAACCTCGGGAATTGGTCGGTCGAGTTGATTGGGTAACCAAACTTCATCTACTTGAAACCTTTATCGGCGGGATTGACGGTGATATTACTGAATGGCTCAAAAGTCAGGATATGGCTTATCACGACCTAAATCCGGAGGTTGGCCTTTACTGGTTTTTGCGCGATGAAGCGGAACTAAGTTTGCGAATGGAACGTCTATTATCTAACGCCGTAATAGAATACGCGGTTTCTGAACCGCCCAGAGATACGCGGGCCAATGCCCGAGGTCAAATCGCCAAACTTTTAAAGTCGACTCATCGGTTGATGGCCGGTGGTATGTGGATTCACATTACGGTTTCTTCATATCACCCTTTGGCCAATCGCGACATGATTGATGTTGACGCGCCCACGCCGAACCCTTTTTATCCTTATCCGGAAGTGGTAAAACAGGTTAGGAAAAAACTCGGCGGGATGTAAGTGTTAAATTCAAATCAATCCCGCTCCGATGTGCATCGGAGCGGGATTTTTTAATTCACTTCATTTTAATGGTAACGAGATTATAAAACTGCTGCCTTTGCCTTCGCCTTCGGAAAAAACCTGAATTTTGCCGCCGTGCCGTTCCACAATAGTTTTGGCTATAAACAGACCGATGCCCAAGCCCTCGGTGTCGGCGTGTTTCGCCGCTGCCGAGCGAAAAAATTTTAAGAAGATTCGTGATTGGTCTTGATGAGCAATGCCAATACCGGTATCTTTCACGCGAATGAGGGCTCTGCGACTATCGGCATTAGCGGAAACAGTTACCGTTCCACCGGCAGCCGTGTAGGCTAGTGCGTTCTCCAGAAGCGTTCTCAATACAAAACGTATTTTGGCGGGGTCGAAAAAAACCTTCGGTAAATCATTGGCCACTTGAAAAGCCACGCGCACTCCTTTTTCTGAAAACCATTTGAGATAGGGCGTTATGGTTTGCCGCACAAAAGTTTCCAACGCGACCGCTTCTCGGCGATAGGTATAGCTTTCTTCTTTGGGGTCAGAAAGAGTGGTTAATAGATTAGTAAGTTCCACCAAACGATTATTGGAAATTTTAATATCCTCAATTTGTTTGCGCTGTTCCGGCAGCAGCTTAATTTTCATCAGGTTTTCCGTTGCCCATTTAATGTGAGTGAGCGGGGTACGAAACTTGTGGCTGACTATGGTGACGAACTCATATTTCAACAAATCGGTCTCGCGGACTTTTCGCCAAACGAATACACCAATGCCGACCGCAATGAGCGATGCCAGCGATGGAATAAGCCACAAGGGGAAAGTTGGATAACGAGCGGTAATAAAATTATTGGAGAAACTGATAAAAATTATGGATAAACTCATGGACACAACAATTAAGGCGTAAAGAAACGCTCTTTTCGCGACAATTTTAATGTCCAACAATTGATAAGAAAGGGCGCCGTAGACGAAGGGCACGGCATAAAAGAAAATAAAGAACAATCCCCAATTCGGATTGACTGGAATATTAAAAACTAACAGTACCGGAATAAAACCAATGGAATAACCAAGAGTCAGCGCCAGAAAAAAATATTTCAGCCGATTGCGCATTATCGGGTCCCCATGCTGATAGGCTTTAAACATCGCTATGAGAAAATAAATGGGAATAATGAAATTGAAAATCACCCTCATAACCCAATGATAATTGCCGGCTTCGTAGTAGTTTGGAAAATAAAGTTTAGGGACGGAAGGGGCGAGAAAAGTGTCTGGCTGTAACCAATAAAACACTGTCAGAGAGATGCCGACGGCGTAGAAAAACGCGATCAAAAAGCGTTTCTTGTGAGCTTGGCCGATAACCGCCAGTACGCAGTGGACATTGAACATCACGATGAAAATAATGGAAACATTAAACATCAGCGCGGTCCGAGAAGCTAATGGATCGGCCAAATTGACTCCAATCACATGCGAAATGTAAAAGACCGATACTGAAAACATCGTGAGAGCCAGGGTGGTGTTAGCCACTTTTCGCGGATGGCCGAAATAGGTAAAAAGCGCCAAGCTAAGCGCTGCGATGGCCGAAAGCACTGAACCAATGTTGTGAATGAGAAGGTTCATAGTCGGCGAATTTATTTGGGTTTATTATAGCACAATTAAAAAGCCCCGATGAGCATCGGGGCGCGAGCGCGACTAACAAAAGTTAGCAATCCAAGATTGGTTGAATTGGAAATGGCAGTTGCCGTGGTAGAGCCGTTTCGCTGTCCGGCACCCAATCTTTTAGTGAGAATCGAAAACCAGTTTGTTGACTAAGCCGGTTGTAACTTCGGGCGTTTTCTTCCGTTTGCTCCAACAGCTTTTGGAGTTTGATTTTCCTCCATTCTTCGGCAAACGGTTCCTGGGTATTCATCTTCCCAATCAGAATTTCGATTTCTTTTAACAAATAGGCGTGTCTGGAAATCAACAGGCACAATTTGTCGTAATTTTTGAGCGCCGCTGGGGAAAGAATCCAGCCTAAGTGGTGAGACGGGCTTTGCGTCGTTGATTTTCTGCCATGTTTCGTAGACCCGCTGCGATGATTAAAA
>JBBUFP010000026.1:13594-22461 GCA_038056445.1 Patescibacteria group bacterium | reverse complement strand
CCCAGCGCCGAATCAAGACCGATTGAGCCGGTAGAAATGGCATTGACATCAACCCGCGGCTTGTCGCCGAGCTTCATAATAGAATCATCGCCAAACTTGGTTTTGATAGCGTTTAAAGTATCTTCAATGTTTGCGCCGATCACTTTGTCCACCTTTTCTTTTTTTGGTTTTCCAAAAGCCATATTATTTTTTGTAAACTAATTCTAGTCGTTGTTTGACTGTTCTTTTAAATTTATCTTCCGCTTTCAAGCCAATGATATTATAGCCCTCGGCCAAGAGCAATCTTTCCTTAAACTCGCCTTTATCGTTTGTTAAAATCCGCCGGCCGTCCAAAAAAACCGTTGCCGCGTTTTTAACGACGCCTTGAATTTCCAATAACGGCTCGTTTAGTGTCGCGCCGTTGCTGGGCGAGGAAACGGCGATGATTGGTCCAGAAAAATAATTCCAAGTTTCGTATAAAGCATAACCGACAACAATTAAAGCGGCGAGACCGCCAAGAATAACGCCGAGATAAAATTGCGATTTGATTCTGGTCATAGTAGTCCCTGTCGGTTTTCTTCCTCATTAGTTTCGGTGTCGGCAATATGATTATCAGTCGGTGGAGCGTTAATAACCTCGCGCGGTCTGGCGCCTTCGCCGGGACCAATTACGCCGCGTTCTTCCAACATATCAACCAGTCGCGCCGCCCGGGCGTAGCCGATGCGCAGTTTTCTCTGCAGATAAGAAGTGGAGGCTTTGCCGGCGCGAATTACTTCTTCGCGGGCTTGTTCGTAGAGTTCGTCTTCGTTATCAAAAGTTTCTTTATCACCGAGCGAGTCGTTGAAAACCGTCTTGGCGCCAACCGGTTCTGTCAAATTGATTTCACTGGGCGCTTCATCGCGATAATTAGCCGCCAAATATTTGGCGATTTCCTTAACTTCGGTTTCGGAAATAAAAGGTGATTGGAGCCGTAAAGGTTTTGCCATTTCGCCGCCGAGGTAAAGCATATCGCCGGCGCCCAAAAGTTTTTCCGCGCCGCTGCCGTCTAAAATTGTTCGTGAGTCAACTTGCGAAGACACTTGCAAAGCGATTCTGGCCGGAATGTTGGCTTTAATCAAGCCGGTAATAACATTAACCGATGGCCGTTGGGTGGAAAGAATCAAGTGGATGCCGGTGGCGCGGCTCATTTGCGCCAAGCGAACCACGGCCGCTTCCAGTTCGCGCGGGTAAGTGGACATAATGTCCGCCAATTCATCAATGACGATTACAATGTAAGGCATTAAGTTGGGAATTTCTTTTTCGCCGCTGGTATTTTTCTTGCCCGCCAGTTTTTTCAATTCCGGCGCCAGCACATTTTTGTGGTAAGAATCAATGTCGCGCACCGATTCCGCTTCCAGAATTTCGTAGCGCCGTTCCATTTCTTTGCAAGCCCAGCGCAAAGCCAGAATCGCTTTTTTGGCATCGGTAATGACTGGCGTCAAAAGGTGGGGAATTTTGTTGTAAAGTGTCAGTTCTACCCGCTTTGGGTCAATCAAAATAAATTTCAAATTTTCCGGGCCGTTGCGATAAAGTAATGAAGCGATTAGGCCGTGAATGGAAACTGATTTGCCCGAGCCAGTGGCGCCGGCAATCAGCAAGTGCGGCATTTTACCGAGATTGCCGAAATGACAGCCGCCCGACACGCTTTTGCCCAAAGCCACCAATAACGATTTTTCCGAACGGGCGAATTCTTCGGCGGAGAAAAGCGTCGCTAAGCCGACGATAGTTTTGGTGCTGTTGGGAATTTCAATGCCGACCAATGAGCGGCCGGGAATCGGCGCTTCAATTCTGATGGGGTGAGCCGCCAAAGCCAATGATAAATCATTTTGCAAAGCGATGATTTTGGAAAGTTTGACGCCCTCGGCTGGTTTCAAGGCGTAACGAGTAACCGATGGCCCGATGGATACCTCATCCATTTCCACCACGATACCGAAATTTTGCAGTGTCCGTTTAATCACATTGGCATTGGCTTTGATGTCGCCGACGCCCGGCTTGCCTTTGTCGTGTTCTAAAATAGAAAGTGGTGGCGGCGTGTAAGGTTTGGCGACCATTCGCCATTCCTGGGGACTAATGGTGAACTCCTCGGTTTTGTCGGTGTTTTGTTCTTCTTTCTCGGTTTGATATTCTTTCGTTTCTTCTTCATCCGCTACCGGTTGAGCGGCGTATTTTTCCGCCAAGGCTTCCACATCGTCATAGACCGGTTTTTTCCGCCGGAAAATTTTTCCGATAAAACTAAACGATTCCAGTTTCAATTCCGCCTCAAAAATAATTAACAGCGAAATGACGGCAATGGCCGCTAAGAATATCGCGCTAAAATAAGAATCAAAAAGAGCAATCAATCCTTTGGAAATTAAAGCGCCAATCAAACCGGCTTTGGCGGAAATTATAATGTCAGTCAAACCGAGAGCGGACAGAAAAAATAAAAAAGCGGCGATAATTTTCGCTAAGGGAAATTTTTTGCGGAAGGATTTTATTGAAGCGAAACAAAGCAGAAAAAACAGAATAGGAAAGAGAAAATAACCGACGCCGAGTAAATATTGGGCGGAGCGGAAAATTTTTTCGCCGACGATGCCGGCTTTGCCGAAAGCGGCGAGAATCAGAAAAATCGCCGCGGCGAAAAAGATAACCGCGAAAGCGCTCTTGGTCGTCTCCTTTTTAATGTCATCCAACACTCCACCTTTCTTTTTCATTTGTGATTATTATAGCATGTCAGTTTTTAAAATCTCCCTTTGTAAAAGGGAGTACCAGAGTCTGCGAGGGGGAGGGATTTTAATTTCCCAAAAATCCCCCGCCCTTCGGGCACCCCCTTTTTCAAAGGGGGATTTACTCTTCCAAAAGTCAGGTTTCTGTTGTTGATTTTGTTGTTCTTCTTGCTTTGCTGAGAGCGAAATATATAATGTCCTATATGATAAAGGACATTTTAATCTTTGTCCTATATAATGTCTCTTATCATTTTTAGTTTTATAAAGGACAAGATAACTTTTGTCTCTTATGACTTCTGATTATAAAAAACAGATAAACTCGTTAATATATAAGGTTGAAAGGTTAGTATCGGCTTTATATATGGTAACCGATTTAATAAATTCTAATGACCCAATCAAGTGGCGAATAAGAAAAGCCAGCATTGTCCTTTTGACTGAAATCGGAAAATTGGCGGAATTGGCGCCAGCCGACAGAAAAAAACTCATTAATACCGCCAATGAGTTCTTGGCCGAGATTAATTCGCTTTTGGAAGTCGCCGTTACCGCCGGCTTAATTTCAAGGATGAATTACACTTTGCTTAAAAAGGAGTTTGCCAATGCTCCTTTGCTGCTGGAACGATTTGGTAAAACCGAAGCCTTTCAATCTAAAGGACAAATTCCAGGAGAATCTATAGGACAAACTAAAATCATAAAGGACAAAAGTCCACTTTCATCTATAGGACAATCTATAGGACAAAATTCCATTATTCAAAACAAAGTGAAAAAAGAGGCCAGAAAAGCCCAAATCATAAAGGTTTTTGAAAATGGTAAAACTCTATCTCTTAGCGAAGTGTCCGATATGTTTCGCGGCTTCGGTTCCAAGATGCTCCAGCGCGACCTGTTGGAATGGGTGCAAAATGGTGTCCTTAAGAAAACCGGCAATAAACGCTGGAGTCGCTATTCGCTCATTTAGCTTTGACTTTTTTAAGCGACTATGTAAGGATGGCATAGTTGTAGGAGGTAGGTAAAAAGCAGTTATCCACAACAGAATTTTTGCCTTTAGTGTTTGTTGTTATATAATAGCCAAAGAAGTTTTTCCGTTATCTTTTTCCCGCATGTCCTGCCTGAAGTTTTTCCGTTTAGCGAAAGAAAATCAGACCAATTTTTGTCGCTAATTTCTTTCACCGTTATTGTTTAAAAAACGGCGAAAGAATTTAGTAGAGTTATGGTTAATGTGTCTCAAAAGGATACACTAACCTGTTGAAAGTTTAGTATTGAAGCGGGAGCAGTAGGCGTGTCGACGCCGTGATGTTTCCGCGAAGTAATTTTTTCTCCGCATTAGAAAATTTATTAGTAAGTCCAAGCGGAGAAAGGTTATTAATTAATTAAAAAGATGAGTATAAAAAAGAATGTTGCGGTGTTCGTAGGTTTAACACTCGCCGTCGCGGTTGCGTTCGGCGCGGTTTCACCGGTGAGCGCTGCCGCTTTGACTCAAGCGCAAATTGACGCGATCATCGGATTGCTCCAATCATTCGGCGCCGACCAAAGCACAATTAGTAATGTTAATGCGTCTCTCACCGGCGGCACGCCAACCGGCGGCACGACGGGCGGTTATGTGTTCAACGCCAATTTAACAATGGGTAGTAAAGGCGCCGATGTGATGAACCTGCAAAAGGTTTTGAACTCGGATGCCAATACCCAAGTGGCGGCTTCAGGTGTCGGTTCAGCCGGCAATGAATCCTCTTACTTTGGCGCTTTGACTAAAGCGGCTGTTATTAAGTTCCAAAATAAATACGGCATAACGCCAGCAGTTGGCTATGTCGGTGCTATCACTCGCGCCAAGCTCAATACAATGGGCGGTGTGGTGGTGGTTCCTCCCGGCACGCCTCCTCCGGTTTCAGTCGGCACGGGTTTGACCGTGGCGGCAGGAACTCAACCGGCGGTAATGCTGTTTCCCTTGAGCGCGGCCCGGGTGCCTTTCACCAAAGTTAATTTCACCGCTGGTTCTGACGGCGATGTGACGATTAACAGCTTGGTGGTGGAGCGCGGCGGTCCTTCCGTTGACGCTGATGTTTCAGGTATCGTTCTCTTGGATGAAAATGGCAGTCAAGTTGGTTTGGCTAAAACCTTAAATTCGGCTCACCAAGTAACTCTTTCCGAACCCTTCACAGTGAAGTCCGGTCAAACCAGAACGATGACTTTGGCCGCCAACCGACCAGCGGCTGACGCTGATTCCAGCGCCGCCGGGGCGGTGTTCACTTTGTCCTTAGTGGCGGTTAATACTTCGGCGACGGTTACCGGTTCTTTGCCGATTGTCGGCACGGCCCAAACCGGCAATGATGGTCTGACCATTGGCACAGTAACCAACGCTCGCGGTCCGCTTGACCCTAACGGCGCTACAACCAAAAATGTTGGCACCACTGGCTACACTTTCTCTTCAGTCAAAGTTACGGCCGGTTCACAGGAGGATGTTAGATTGAATTCAGTTCGCTGGAATCAGGGCTCTTCATCAGCCGCCTCTGACCTAGCCAACTTAGTAACAATTGTTGATGGAATTTCTTACCCGACAACAATCTCAAGCGACGGTAAGTATTACACTTCAGTCTTTGCCGGCGGTCTTACTATCGCTAAGGGAAATTCAAGGGAAATCTCCATTAAAGGCGACATAGTGGGTGGTTCAGGCAGAACCGTTGCCTTTAACCTTGAGAAGACGACCGATGTTAATCTTGTTGGTTTGCTTTTCGGTTATGGCATTACGCCGCCGACCTCGGGTACCGGCTTTGACGCCGATTCCCTTTGGTACTCGGGTTCTGTCGTGACGATTAACGCCGGTTCAATCACTGTATCTAATGATCCGAGTGTTTCGTCGCAAAATGTCGCGATTCAACTTTCTGGCCAACCTCTCGCCGGATTTACGGTTGATGTTAAGGGCGAGGCGGTTAGCGTCGCTAAGATAGAGTTCAACTTGTCTACGGTAGGAAACGAAGCTCAAGACATCACCCAAGTTTCCATCGTTGACCAAAATGGCTCGGTGCTTGCCGGACCAGTTGATGGTTCAGGCACCACAGCCAACGGCGGTTTGAACGCTCTGACCTTCAATGACACTATTACCTTCCCAGTTGGCGTTACCAAGATTCAGCTTAAAGGCAAATTGAGCACGGGCTTCGTGGATGGTGATACTATTCAAGCTTCAACCACGCCTTCAAGCGACTGGACAACGGCCACCGGAGCTACGACTGGTGTTACTGTCACTCCTTCACCTTCAACCTCGATTACGGGGAGCACCATGACAGTCAAGGCCGCGGCGCTCACCATTAGTGTGGGCTCGGACCCAGTCTCTCAGACGGTTGTTGCCGGCGCGAATGCATTTACTTTCGCCAAGTTCCTTCTCAATGCGAACTCTTCAGGAGAAGATATGCGAATGACCAGTTTGCTTTTGGATTACAGCACGGACGGCACGGCAACGAATGTTAAGAACTGCAGGCTCTTCGATGGCTCCACCCAAATAACGACTGGTACGAATATTGTGGACCCATCGGCAGCCGCTTCCTCAACGACCTTCACTTTCGACAGCGGTAATAATATCGCGAAGGGTACGACCAAAACGCTTGAACTCAAGTGTGATATTGCTTCAGGTTCAACCGGTAAATACCAGATGGGTATCACGGCCGCCCAGTCCGCGACAGGACTCACCTCCGGTCAATCAGTAACACCGACCTTAAATTCTTCAGGCGGTCCGAGAATGACTTTGTCAGCAGGTGGCGCGTTGACCGTAACGCTTGATTCCGCCAGCCCAGCGTATAGAGTTGTTTCCGCAGGTTCGACCGGAAACACAGTCAGTGTGCTTCGGTTCAATGCAACCAGTGAGGACATCCGAATCAATACTATCGGTTTGCAGTTGGCTGGTGCCTCAAGCACTCCGGGTGACCTTGTTAAGGCTACCCTCTGGGATGGCATGACACAGATCGGAGAAGCGATCTTTGACGCAAGTATTAAAGACACTTCTGGCAACTTCACCGCTACCTCAACGCTGACAAGTAATTTCGTTGTTCCGAAAGATGGTTATAAAGTTGTAACGGTTAAGGTTGACACTGCGTTACAGGGTGTTTCCCAGTCGGGTACACCAGGTAACTTCCTTGCTATTGACTACGATGCAACTATGAGAGCCAGCACCAAAGGTGTCGGACTCTCCAGCGGTTCAACGACTGATCCCAATTCCGCGAGCGACAGCGCTTCAAACGGTATTAGAGTGTTTCGGTCTATCCCGACCCTTGCTCTTGTTGACCTACCAAATAACGGTCGGCTTACCGGCGCCAGACCTGATCTTATGAGATTTAAGATTACGGCTTCACCGACAGGAGACATCGGAATCTATCGGTTCACCTTCCGCCTCTCCACCTCATCCGGTATCACAATCAACAACCTAAATGTTTACGCCTTTGAGGATTCTAGCTTCAGCACCCCGATTTCGGGAGTGCAGACGGACGGATCACTGGCGCTAAATAGCTTGAGCACGACCGGTCTTACTGACGCCAATACTAAGAGCCAGGATTATGAGATTGGCGCGGCCACTGCGGCTAACGCGTCAACGACCGTTGTGGTTCCAGCTGGTTTGACAAGATACTTCGTTCTACGAGGTGACACCTCAAGCCTTGGATCCACCTATAGCGTTTCGTCTCAATTGCAGGGTGATGCCGACTTCAACAACATCCCGATTGATACGAGTGTTATTATAAACAACGCGACAACGACCTACCTTGCTTCTACCACAGGAACTGATCTCTACGGCAATGATGACTTCATCTGGCGGCCATTCTCAACCTCAACTACCCAGGCGGCAGGTGCGTCGAACGCGGCTAACGATTACGCGGACGGTTACGGCGTTCCTGGTTTGCCAACCACGAATACCACTGCCCAGACCGGGACCAACTAAGCTAGCAAATAACCACTTGTGCTCCGATGCGATTTCTCGGAATCGTCCGGAGGGTTAAAAAACAACCCCGACTTAGGTCGGGGTTGTTTTTTTGTGTCCCGGCGTGTATTATTATTCGCATTATGAAAAATCGCCTTAATCTTTGGATCTCGTTAGCATTTATCGCCATTTTAGTCGGAGCACTTGGGGTTTTTATCTACCGAGACCTTAATAAGACACCGATTGCTCCTAGCGCAGAAACCCAGAGCAATGTGGTTGCCACAACGACCACCACCGCGCCCAAAATAGATTTAGGTGTTGTAGAAAGCGCCGGGGATTATAAGATTGAGATAATAGATTCGGCGCCAAAAGTAAAGCCGCCCAAACTTGAAAGGCCTATTGTTTTCCCGCCAAGTTTTTCATCCAACGCTCAATTTGTTATGACAGGCAAGATTGATGAAATTATTGCCATCCTCACGAAAGACCAAGCAAATGTTGATGCCTGGTTTAATTTGGCTATATATCGGAAGATGCTCAATGATTATAAGGGCGCGGAGGAAATTTGGATTTATTTAACCAAGATTCTTAAAGAACCGTCTTATGTGTTCGTAAATCTGGGTGATCTTTATGGTTATTATTTGCGTGATAGCGCTAAGGCCGAAATTAATTTTTTGCGGGCGGTGGAGGTTAGCCCGCGTTGGCTGGTGGGGTATGAACGAGTGGTTGATTTCTATGTTACCGTTCTAAACGACAAGGCCAAAGCGAAAAGTTTTCTTGAGGCCAGCATTGTTAAGTATCCGGATATTAAATCACAACTTGAGCCGCTAATCGCCGAATTAAAATTAAAATAGTATCCATCATCTTGACTTGTCCACAGCCTCCTTGTCGGTTTTTGCGTTGGTTGGAGTATAATGAAGTATAATGATAGGAATGAAAAAACTGCTTTGTCGAGGGCGGTGTTTCGTTTTCTCTTTATGTTTTATTTATTAGAATATTTTAAAATTTATTATGAAATTGTTTAAAAGCAAAGATTTTTATTCGGTAGCGCTGGCGGTGGTGATTTCCTTGGCGGTGGTGGCGGTGAGCGCTTCGGCCGCAACAACTATTAGCACTAACATCTTTACCGGTGGGTCGCTGACGGTAATCGGAGTTTCATCAACGACGGGCGGCTTTTTGTCGGCAGCGTCATCGACCGTTTCTAGCTCTTTGAATGTTGCCGGTTACCTCGGCGCGTCGTCAACCTCGGGTTTTACCGG
>JBBUFP010000026.1:12144-13494 GCA_038056445.1 Patescibacteria group bacterium | reverse complement strand
AGCTTCCTCAACCTTGACAACGCTTAGCGGAACCACGACGGCGACTTTCGGCGTCAAAGTTGGCTCAAGCGGCACTGCTATCAGCCAGATTCTTTTCGGCACCTGCTCGGTTGACCTCCCCAACATTGTGGCAACCACGACGGCCGTGGCTACCTGTGCGGCAACCGGCGTGGCCAGTTCCACCAGAATTTTTGTCACCGGTTACGATTTGCCTGATGGCATAGTGTTCACCGGCGCTTCTTCTACTGCCGCCGACACCATTCAAGTGTCCGCCTTTAACCTAGGTCACAACACTACTAATGGTTTGGGCGCGGCGATCAATCCTCCCCCGACTACCTGGTTTTGGATGGGAATTCAATAATTAACCTTTTTCCTCAAAAACATGATTAAAAGTCATAAAGTGAATCGGTCGCGCTCGAAATATAAATTTCTCACTTTGGTCGCGGTTGGGGCGCTAATCTTGCCGACGGCGGTTTTTGCCGCCTATAATGATGTTTCGCTTAGTTCTCCCGGTCTAATCACGGTCGGGGGTGTTAACCTAAAAATCGGTCCCGACGCTGGAACTATTGAAAGAATTACGGTTAATACCTCGTCTTTGGAGGTGGTTATGCTGGCGAACTCTGCACTTGATATAACCTCCAGTGATCGGCGGACGCTGACTTTTTCCGGCCTAGGAACAACGGAGACCAGTTCGAGTTGTGACTCGAGCCAGAGCCGCTACTCTTTAGGTAATCCGGCTGGTGGTTCCTCGGCTACTATAACCATTACGGTTGATGCTGGGGTTTGCACCGGCGTTTCCGGTGGAGGTGTCGCTACTGGCGTCACTGGCGGTGGCGGTGGCGGGTCGCCATATGTAGCGTCGCCAGTAGCGACGACTACAGGGGCTGCTACGACATTGGCAACAACACAAATAGCGGCGGCGGTGCAGGCGGTTCCCGCTCCTATGGCCACCCCAAGCGTTTCGGTAAGCGGTTTGAGTATCACGCAAATTGAGGCCATTATTTCTTTACTCCAATCGTTTAATGCTGACCAAAGTGTTATAGACAATGTCCGCGCTTCGTTAGCTGGCGGGACAACAGTCAGTAGCGCTTCAACCGGAGTCGGCGCGGCTAAGGGTTATGTTTTTGCTAAAGCGCTCAAAACCGGCAGCAACAATACTGATGTCAAGAAACTTCAACTGATTCTCAATTCTGACCCGGATACAAAAATAACCGCTTCCGGCGCAGGTTCGCCGGGACGGGAAACGAATTATTATGGTTCGCTCACTAGAAAGGCGGTGGAGAAATTCCAGATGAAATACGGTATTGCCAAATCGGGCGACCAAGGTTACGGCACGGTTGGTCCGAAGAC
>JBBUFP010000026.1:9518-12044 GCA_038056445.1 Patescibacteria group bacterium | reverse complement strand
CCCGCGTAGCGGGGCGTAATCCCTATCGAGGTCAAAAATCTCTTCGGAGTTTTTGTCTACGGCCTTGGAAAAGGTCGATTTTAATTTAAAACTTAAAACATGGCAAAAACTAAAGAACAAAAAAAAGAATCATTGGTATTCATCGCCAAATTGATTAAGGAGGCCAAAGATGCCGGTTCGGTGGCATTGGTCAAATTTGGCGGCTTAACGGTCGCGGACGCGACTAACTTTCGCCGGAAACTGCGCGCCGAAGGCGTTAATTATTTGGTAGCAAAGAAAACGCTGGCCAAAAAAGCTTTGGCGGAAAGCGGGGTGTTCGGCGAATTACCCGCTCTTGACGGCCAAATCGGTTTGGCTTGGGGTGTTGACCAAATCGCGCCAGCGCGTGGTGTTTATGAATTCCAAAAGCAGTCGGAGAAAAAAGTGGAATTGCTCGGCGGAATTTTTGAAGGGCGGTTTATGAATCGCGAGGAAATGAGCGGTATTGCTTCTATCCCCCCGCGTCAAACGCTCTATGGTCAGTTTGTTAACTTAATCAGTTCGCCAATGAGGCGGTTCGTTGTTGTTTTAGACCAAGTGTCGAAACTTAGTAAAATTCCAAATTCCAAATCACAAATTCCAAACAATAATTAAATTCCAATTTTCAAAAATTAAACTTTGATTATTGAAGTTTGTTTGGAGCTTGAATATTGGAGCTTGGAGCTTAATAAAAAAACTATGGAAGAAAATAAAAAACCAGAAGTTGTGGAAGTTCCCTCAAAATTCAAAGTTCTCGTTGAGAGCATTGAAAAGCTATCGGTCTTGGAATTGAATGAGCTGGTGAAATTATTGGAAAAGAAATTTGGCGTGTCGGCAACGGCAGCCGTTACGGTTGCTCCGGCGGCCGCTGGAGGAGTACCGGCCGGTGAGGAAAAAACCTCTTTCAATGTGGAATTGAAAGAAAGCGGCGCTAACAAAATTGCCGTTATAAAAGTCAT
This sequence comes from Patescibacteria group bacterium, assembly GCA_038056445.1. GTDB lineage: Bacteria > Patescibacteriota > Minisyncoccia > Phycocordibacterales > DSPV01 > 2-02-FULL-44-35. Next base: position 11,067 of record JBBUFP010000026.1, on the reverse strand, counting down.
CAAGGAATTGCTCGGTCTTGGTTTAAAGGAAGCCAAGGATTTAGTGGACGGCGCGCCGAAAACGCTCAAAGAGGGTGTGAAAAAAGTCGAAGCCGAAGAACTTAAAAAGAAAATAGAAACAGCAGGCGGTAAAGTTGAGCTAAAATAATAGGTCTGCTAGTATGCGGTTGTGGAGATTCTAAGCAAACTTTTTGGCAGTCCGACGCGCGTTAAATTGATGCGCTTCTTTCTCTTTAATCCCGATAAAATTTATTCAAGCAAAGAAGCGGCTAATCGCGCTCACTCCAACCAACGGGAAGCGGAAAAGGAACTGCGGATTTTTGAAAAAGCCAATTTTGTTAAGCGGCGCCAGATTATTGAAACCGAAATTATCAATCGGCGAAATAAAAAGCCGCTGGTGCGGCGGCGCAAATTAAACGGTTGGACTTTGGACCGGCTTTTTCCCTATCTCTTGCCTCTGAAAAATCTGATTATCAACACCACTTTAATTGACCACCGCGAAATGATTCGCCGCTTGGCGCGCGCTGGCAGTTTGAAATTGGTTATTGCCGCCGGCGTTTTTATCCAACAAGAAGAAAGCCGTTTGGACTTGCTCATTGTCGGCGACCACTTGAACAAAACCGTTATTGGCCGAGTGGTGAAGGTAATGGAATCGGAAATTGGCAAGGAATTGCGTTATGTTATTTTGGAAACCTTAGAGTTTAAATATCGCGCCAGTATTTGCGATAAGCTGGTTCGCGATGTGCTGGATTATCCCCACCAGAAGCTTTTGGACAAATTGGAGATAGGTGATAAAATAGAGTAGCCGAAACATTATCAATTTTAATAAATAATCTCATGACTGAACCATGGAGCAATGTGTTAGCGACATCTTTTCAAGATGTTTGGCTGGGCGTTGCTGGCTTTTTGCCAAAATTAATAGTGGCTTTTGTTATTGTCGTTGTCGGTTGGATTGTTGGCGCGGTTTTGCGTCAGGCAATCGCTCATTTGTTTCGCATTCTTCGGGTGGACAGCGTCTTAAAACAAGCGAAGGTGGAGCAAGTGGTCAATAAGGCGGGCTTCACTCTTAATTCCGGCCGATTTATCGGCGGTTTAGTGGAGTGGTTCGTAATTGTGGTTTTTTTGGTGGCGGCGTTTGATGTAATGGGCTTGAATCAAGTGAACGCTTTCCTCCAACAAGTGGTGCTGTTGTATTTGCCGCAAGTTATCGTGGCATCAATAATTCTATTGGTGGCGGCGGTGATTGCCGAAGCAATGCAAAAAGTGATTGTTGGTTCCGCTAAAGCGGCGGGCGTTAAGTTTGCCCATTTGGCTGGCACGATAACTCGTTGGGCAATTTGGGGTTTTGCCGTCTTGGCGGCGCTGTTCCAATTGGGCATCGCGGCGGCTTTCATCCAAACCTTGTTCACTGGTGTGGTGGTGGCGCTGGCTTTGGCGCTCGGTTTGGCTTTCGGCTTGGGCGGCCAAGAAGCGGCGGCCCGCTACATTGAAAAGATTCGCCAGGAAATCGGGGCGCATCATAGTTAAGCGGTCTTCAGATAAAATCCTT
>JBBUFP010000026.1:0-9418 GCA_038056445.1 Patescibacteria group bacterium | reverse complement strand
AAAGGTGTGAAAAAAGGTGTGAAATACTACCCACAAGGAAGCGAAAATCGCTGTAAGTGGAAACACCCAAAGCGTCTGCAAAGGGATTCTCGTGTTCTCTCAACGGTTAGTCCTAGTGGCTAACCGTTTCTCTTTTACAAAATCCCACTTGGAGGCGAAGCCTCCAAGTGGGATTTTTAATCAATTAAGATCTCTTGCAATTCTTTTTCCTTTGTTTTTCTTTCAATAATACTTTCCAGAGCAGATACAGCAAATTTTTTATATTTCATTGACGATTTAAATTGTTCGATGACGATATCTTTTTCGCAAAGTCCAACACTACCCGCATCTTTGCTGGTGTATTCGTTCCAACTGGATTTTACCAACTTGGAGGCTTCGCCTCCAAGTTGATGGATGTGGTTGTTAAGATTTACATAAGCACTCACATGAAGCAGGTATTCGTTTGTATCTATGTGAGTTGCTTTGAAAACACCCTGAAAAAGAGAGCCGCTCCTTTTATATTTTTCATTAAAATACATCGTATAACCGGTGCCAAGTCGGTGCATAAATGTTTGGATTCCCTTGGTTACTTTGGGAGTTAGAATGAAATGAAAATGGTTAGGATTTAAACAGTAGGCAATAATTCCCACGAGTGGATTCTTTTTGATATTTTTGTTTCCTGATAATAAAAAGGTATGCTCATAAATACTACCGATTGGTTCGATTGAGTTAAATAAGTTCATGCTTTGAAAGAATCGCATTGTGTCAAAACGTTCCTCAAATATAGTTCTTTTCTCAACGCCACGATTATAAATGTGGTAAAAGTTTTCTGTAGCAAATTCAATTTTTCGAATTGACATAATAACATTATATCACTTGGAGGCGAAGCCTCCAAGTTAACTACCCAAATCTTTTTGTTTTTGCTATTATGTTTAAATATGGAACGGATTTATATAAAAGAATTAAAGGAACAAATTGGCAAAGAAATAAAAATTGCTGGCTGGGTGGATGTGCGACGCGACCACGGCAAATTGATTTTCGTTGATTTACGCGACGCCACTGGTAAAGTCCAGATGGTGATTTTACCGAACCACAAAGAGGTGCACGAGCTGGCGCAGAAAATTCGTTCCGAATGGGTGATTGAAGTGGTTGGTAAAGTTAACAACCGGCCAGAAAAATTAATTAATAAAAACGAATTACTCGGCGCCATTGAGGTGGAAGTTTTGGAATTGAAAGTTTTAGGCCAAGCCAAAGAATTACCATTTGAATTGGGCGGCGAAATAAACATAGACACACATCTTGATTATTTGCCCCTGACGCTTCGCGATAAAAAACACCGGGCGATTTTCAAAGTGCAAGCGGAAATAGTAAGAGCGTTTCGGGATTTTTACACCAATGAAGGATTTGTAGAATTCCAAGCGCCGAAGCTTATCGGTGATGATGCGGAGGGCGGCGCCAATTCTTTTGATGTCACTTATTTTAAACATACCGCTCATTTGGCGCAAAGTCCCCAACTTTACAAACAAATTATGGTGGGCGTATTTGAACGCGTTTTTACCGTCGGCAATGTTTATCGTGCCGAAAAACACAGCACGACCAGACATTTGAATGAATACACCAGCTTGGATATAGAAATGGGTTTTATCAAAGACCACCATGATGTGATGGCGATTGAAAATAAATTCTTTATTTATCTAGAAAAAGAATTGCGGAAAAACTGCACCGAAGAATTTGCTTACCTAAAGGTGGAAATCCCAGAGGTGCCGAAAGAAATGCCGAAGATGACCTTACGAGAAGCTCAAAAACTTATTACAAAAGAAACCGGCAAGGATTGCACCAAGGAGCCGGATTTGGAACCGGAACACGAACGCTGGCTTTGCGATTATGCCGCCAAAAAATTTGGTTCTGATTTTATTTTCATTACCAACTTCCCGACTGCCAAAAGACCATTTTACACCTATCGCGATGAAAAAGACCCGACTTACACGAAAGGTTTTGATTTGCTATTTCGCGGCGTGGAAATTACAACCGGTGCCCAACGGATTCACGATTATGACGCGCTAGTCGCCTCGCTCAAAGATAAAGGTCTTAATCCTGAAAGATTTAGTTATTATCTCCAGACCTTCAAATACGGTATGCCACCTCACGGCGGATTCGGTATGGGGCTGGAACGACTGACCGCCAAATTGCTCGGCATAGAAAATGTCAAAGAGGCGACGCTTTTCCCACGCGATTTAAACAGGATTGATTTATTGTTGTCTAAATAAGTTTAGATTTGAAAACTTTTCGTAAATAGTTTAAACTAGTTTTAACATGAAGGTAGCTGCTAGAGAGACCATTCGGGTTTGGCGATCCGAGTGCTATGCAGGACTTCATGCGTAGTAGGTAACCTCCGTCGTTATCCAATGGGGGGAGTTCCCGGTGGACGGATTGCGGGAACTCATTTTTTATATCCACGAGATATTTTTTAGTTATCCCCACCCACTCTTGACAGAATTTTGGGGTTGATATAGGATAATCGCCACTTGGGAAAGATTGTGTTTTGACCGCAATCTCAAGCTTATTGGAGGTTTTTTTCTTCGTAAGCTTTTTTATTGTCTATTTTTATGTCTCAAAAAAAATATTTCAGCAAATTTAAAGAGCCGCTGGCGCCCTTGCCGAATTTGGTCGTCTCACAAATTGAGTCGTTCCAATGGCTGATAGAGAAAGGTTTGAACGAAGTTTTTGCCGAGTTCGCTTCCATTAGCGATTATGCCGGCAAAAAATTTGAATTGTCGTTCAAAAGCGTTAAATTGGAAGAACCGAAATGCGACGAATACTACGCCAAAAATAACAAACTTTCTTATGAAGCGCCGCTTAAGGCGACCGTGGAGTTGAAAAATAAAATTCGCGGCGGCAGCAAGGAGCAAGAAATTTTTCTGGCCGATTTTCCAATGATGACGACTCACGGCACTTTTATTATTTCCGGCGTGGAACGAGTAATCGTTCCGCAATTGGCTCGTTCGTTCGGCATTTTTTTCACCAGTGAAGAAATCAAAGGCAAAATATATTTCGGCGGTAAAATTATTCCCGCCCGCGGCGTTTGGATAGAAATTGAAACCGAAGCTGATAATGTGATTTATGTGCGAATTGACCGCAAGCGCAAGTTTGTTGTCACTTCATTATTGCGAGTGTTGGGCGCCGAGACTGATGATGCCATCAGACAGCTTTTTGCCGGCAACGAAACGGCTAAGGTTTTTATTGAAGCGTCGCTCGCCAAAGACCACGCCAAGACGCCCAACGAATCGTTTGTTGAAATCCATAAACGGCTGCGCGACGGTGAAATCGGCACCGTGGAAAATGCCAAAGAATTTGTCCGAGGAATTTTTAGCACCGACCGCTACGATTTGTCCAAAGTCGGCCGATTCAAATTTAACAAACGTTTCAGCAAACCGATGGAAGGCAAAGACGCCGACCGCCGGACGATTTCGTTGACTGATGTGGCGACGATTATTAATCATATTGCTCTCTTAAATATTACGCCGGGGGCGACTGAGGATGACATTGACCATTTGGGTTCGCGCCGCGTTCGTTATGTCGGTGAAATGTTTCAGCAAAAAGTTCGGGTTGGTTTGACTCAAATGAAGAGGAATATTCAAGACCGAATGTCCACTATTGACCCCGATGTCAATCAGCCGCTCCAATTTATTTCCCCCAAACCGCTGCAGGCGCGAATCAAAGAATTTTTCACCACTAATCCGTTATCGCAGTTTATGGACCAAGGCAATATTTTGGCGGAAATTGAGCACTTACGTACTCTTTCGGCTTTGGGCCCCGGCGGTTTGACGCGCGAGCGGGCCGGTTTTGAAGTGCGCGATGTTCACCCTTCCCACTATGGCCGGCTTTGTCCTATCCACACGCCTGAAGGTCCGAACATCGGACTCATTCTCCGTTTATCAATGTATGCTCGGATTAACAATTTCGGCATGATTGAAACGCCCTATGGCAAGGTTGAAAAATTCAGAATCACCGGCGAAATAAAATACTTGAACGCCTTGGAAGAAGAAAATTTCAACATTGCTCACGCCGCCACCCTCCGCGACGCGGACGGTAAAATTCTTACCGATGAAGTGGAAGTCAGAATCAATGGCGTGCCCAATGTCGTAAAAAAAGAAGAGGTTGATTACATTGATGTTTCCACTAATCAGGCCTTTTCCATTGCCACTTCGCTTATTCCTTTTTTGAATCATGATGACGCTAACCGAGCGTTGATGGGTTCCAATATGCAAAAACAAGCGACGCCTTGTTTGCTTCAAGAAGCGCCGTTGGTGGCGACCGGCGTTGAAGAGCGGGCGGCGATTGATTCCGGTCGAGTGTTAATTTCACCGATTGCCGGCGAAGTGGCTTATGCTGATGCCAGAAAAATCAGAATTAAAAATGATAAAGGCAAAGATGTTGAATTTTCTTTAGTCAACTTTTCCCGCACCAACAGCATGACGGCTTTTCATCAACGGCCGTCAGTGGCAGTCGGGCAAAAAATTAAGAAAGGCGAAGTGCTAGCCGATTCTTCTTCCACTGAAAAAGGCGCTTTGGCTTTAGGCCACAATGTTTTGGTGGCGTTTATGTCTTGGTCAGGCGCTAATTATGAAGACGCGATTATTCTTTCCCAGAGGTTGGTCAAAGAAAGCAAGTTCAATTCCATTCACATTGAAGAGTTTGTTGTTAATGTCCGCGATACCAAGTTGGGCCCCGAAGTAACAACGCCCGATATTCCGAATGTGGGCGAAGCGAAACTCCGAAATCTTGATGAAGAAGGAGTGGTAATGATTGGCGCTGAAGTTCGGCCCGGCGATATTTTAGTCGGCAAAATAACTCCGAAAAGCGAATCCCAGCTGACGCCGGAAGAACGATTGTTGCGTTCGCTGTTCGGTGAAAAAGCTCGGGATGTTAAGGACACTTCCAAGCGTTTGGAAAATGGTAAGCGCGGCCGAGTAATCAGCGTTAAAATTTTTTCCCGAGAGCGAGGCCATAAATTGGAATCGGGCATCATCAAGAGAATTCATATTGAAGTGGCGCAATTTAGAGTGGTGTCGGTTGGCGACAAACTGGCTGGCCGGCACGGCAACAAGGGCGTCATTTCCAGAATTTTGCCGACCGAAGATATGCCTTATATGATTGATGGCACGCCGATTGATGTAATTTTAACGCCGTTGGGCGTGCCGTCGCGTATGAACTTGGGCCAAATTTTGGAACTTCATTTGGGCTTGGCGGCCAACACTTTGAACTATCAAGCGATAGTGCCGCCTTTCGCCGGCGCGACTGATGAGGAAATTAAAGCCGAACTCCGACAAGCCGGTTTCAAAGATAATGGTAAAATGAAACTTTACGATGGCCGCACCGGCGAGTCCTTTGACCAAGAAATTGCCGTTGGTTATATGTATATGATGAAGCTCCATCATATGGTGGAAGATAAAATCCATATGCGTTCCATCGGTTCTTACTCTTTGATTACTCAACAGCCGTTGGGCGGCAAGGCGCAAGGCGGCGGCCAGCGGTTTGGCGAAATGGAGGTCTGGGCGCTCTTGGGCCACGGCGCGGCTTATACTTTGCGTGAAATTTTGACTTTCAAATCGGACGATATTTTGGGTCGGGCGGCGGCTTTTGACGCTATTGTTCGCGGTGATCGGATTACCCAAAGCAACGCGCCGGCTTCCTTCAATGTCATGCTTAATAATTTGCGCGGTTTAGCGCTAGATGTTGAGTTAATAAAATAAAAATATGGCTAGAAATTTTGAAACTAAAACGGAGTTCAATTCTATTTTACTTAAATTGGCTTCGCCGGAAAAAATCAAAGAGTGGTCTTACGGTGAAGTTACCAAGCCGGAAACGATTAACTATCGGACTCAACGGAGTGAAAAAAACGGTTTGTTTGATGAGAAGATTTTCGGTCCCGACAAAGATTTTGAGTGCTATTGCGGCAAATATAAAGGCGTTCGCTACAAAGGTATTGTTTGCGACAAATGCGGTGTGGAAATTACTCGGGCGATTGTTCGGCGCGAACGGATGGGCCACATTGAATTGGCGACGCCGGTTTGCCATGTTTGGTTTTTGCGAAGCTTGCCGTCCCGAGTCAGTTTGATTTTAGGCATTCCGGCCGGCAACATTGAAAAAGTTATTTATTTCGCCGGTTATATAATCGTTAGTGTGGCCGAAGACGAGCGGGCCCGGGTGTTGAGAGAAGTTGATGTTGAATACAAAAACAAAATCAAAGAAATTCAAAAAGAAGAAGAGCGGGCGGCGCTAAAAGAACGACTGCTGGCCGTTAAGCAAGATATTGAAGGCATTCAGATTGGCGCGGTTTTAGACGAAGTTGCTTATCATCAATTTTCCGTTCGTTACGGCTCCTTGTTTGAAGCGTCAATTGGCGCCGAAGCAATTTACAATCTTTGCAAATCGGTGGATATGGAGGCGTTGGAGGAAATGCTAACCAAAGAATTGGAGAACACCACGGCGGCTGACCGCGAGAAATTGCAAAAACGTTTGAGCTTGGCGCGTTCTATGATTCGTTCTAAGATTCGTCCCGAGTGGATGTTTTTGACTCGGATTCCGGTAATTCCGCCAGCTCTTAGGCCAATGGTGCCGTTGGATGGCGGTCGTTACGCCACTTCCGATGTCAATGACCTCTATCGGCGAGTGATTAATCGCAACAATCGTTTGAAAAAATTGTTGGAAATCAGCGCGCCGGATGTGATTTTGCGCAACGAGAAAAGAATTTTGCAAGAAGCGGTTGATTCTTTAATTGATAATTCCATCCGCCATGGCAGTTCGGCCGGCGGTATGATGAGCCAGGCTCAGCGCCGGCCGTTAAAATCATTAGCCGATAATTTAAAAGGTAAGCGGGGATTATTGCGCGGTAATTTACTTGGCAAACGAGTGGATTATTCCGGCCGTTCAGTGATTGTGGTTGGCCCCGATTTAAAATTAGGCCAATGTGGTTTGCCGAAATTGATGGCGCTGGAATTGTTTCGGCCGTTTATCATCGGCAAATTGATTAGCCGCGAATTGGCTTTCAACATTCGTGGCGCTAACCGCCTGATTGAAGATGATATTCCGGAAGTTTGGGCGATTTTAGAGGAAGTAATTAAAGGCAAATATGTTTTGCTCAACCGGGCGCCGACTTTACATCGGCTCGGTATTCAAGCGTTTCAACCGGTTTTGATTGAAGGCAGCGCTATTCAAGTTCACCCGCTGGTTTGTCACGCTTTCAACGCTGACTTTGACGGCGACCAGATGGCCGTTCATCTGCCATTATCCGAAGAAGCGCAATGGGAAGCGCGGGAAATAATGGCGGCTGACAAAAATATTTTGAAGCCGGGTAGCGGCGATTCGGTTATCAGCGCCAAACTTTTGGATATCATCCTCGGTTGTTATTGGATGACCAGAATTATTCCGGGCAAAAAAGGGGAAGGTAAATACTTCGCTTCAACCAATGCCGCCATTACCGCCTTTGATTTTGATGTTGTTGATTTCCGCGCCAAGATTATGGTGCTTGGCACCGACAAACCGAAATACGCCGACTGGGGCGGCAAACCGTTTGAGACCTCGGTTGGCCGATTGTTGTTCAACAGCGTTTTGCCGTCCGATTATCCTTATATCAACAAAGAAATTGAACGGAAAAGCATGTCGGCTTTGGTGGATGATATGATTGTCCGTTATGGGGTTGAGCGCATTCCAGAAATAATGGACAAAATCAAAAATTTCGGTTTCAAATACACCACTTACGCCGGCATTACTTGGGGCATTGATGATGTGAAAGTGCCGGAAAAAAAGCCGGCAGTGATTGAAAAAGCCAAAGCCAAGTCAGCCGAAGTTATGGAGCAATTCAACAACGGTTTATTGTCCCGCGACGAGCGGTTGCAAAAAAATATTGAAATTTGGCATGGTGCCAAATCGGAAATTGAGAAAATGATTCCCGACTATCTGGATAAAACCAGCTCGGTTTATGACATGGTTTTTTCCGGCGCCCGCGGTTCAATGTCGCAAATTACCCAGATGGCTGGTATGAAAGGTTTGATTCAGAACACCGCCGGCGAGACCATTGAATTTCCGGTTATTTCTTCAGCCAAAGAGGGTTTGACGCCGATTGAATATTTCACCACCACTCACGGTTCGCGCAAGGGCTTGACTGACACCGCTTTGAACACCGCCAAAGCTGGTTATTTGACGCGGCGATTATTTGATGTGGCTCAAGACGCGATTATTTCCGAGGAGGACTGCGGGGCCAAAGAAGGTTTTTTGATTCGTCGCGCTAGTCTGACCGGCATGGAAATTCCCATTGCCAAAAATATCCGCGGTCGGATTCTGGCGGAAGATGTTAAAAATTCGGCGGGCAAAGTTTTATTCAAAAAAGGCCATTTGCTTTCCAAGTTGGACGCTAAATTAGTAGACGAGGCGGGTGTTTCGGAAGTGTTGGTGCGCTCGCCGCTTGTTTGTCGGACGATTCACGGCATTTGCGCCGCTTGTTACGGTTTGGATTTGGGTAGGAATAAATTGGTGGATTTGGGTGAAGCGGTCGGCACGGTGGCGGCGCAAGCTATCGGCGAGCCGGGCACTCAGCTGACGATGCGAACTTTCCACTCTGGCGGCACGGCTTCGGTCGGTGGCGATATTACTCAAGGTTTGCCGCGGGTAGAAGAAGTGTTTGAAAAACGCAGTCCGAAAAATCCAGCGGTGGTTGCCCGAGTGGCCGGCGTGGTTTTGGAAATCAAAAATGTGGATAAAGAAAAAATTATCGTGGTCTTGCCGGATGTTGGCGAAAAAACAGCAAGCAAGAAGCGCGAGCCGATTGAATACCCGGTTCATTTCAAGCGGATGGCTTTGGTAAAAGTTGGTGAGTTGGTGGAAAAAGGTCAGATTTTAACCGACGGTTCGGCTGACTTGGAAGAACTGTTTAAATACGCCGGCAAAGAAAAGACCCAGGATTACATCATCGCCGAAGTCAGCAAACTTTACGAATTGCAAGGCGAAACGGTTTCCCGCAAACACATTGAAGTCATTATTCGGCAGATGTTCTCGCGTCGGCGAATTAAAGAGGAAGGCGACACTGATTATTCGCCCGGCGACCTTGTCAGCGTCGGCGATTTGGAACAAGCCAACAAAGCGGTTAAGGAAAAAAGCGGCGAAGAAGCCAAAGCCGAACCGGTGATTATGGGCATTACCGAAGTGTCGTTGTCGCGCAAGAGTTTTCTTTCGGCCGCTTCGTTTCAACATACCACTCGGGTGCTTATCAATACCGCCATTCGTGGTAATAAGGATATGCTCACTGGACTTAAAGAAAATGTCATCATTGGCAGATTGATTCCGGCTGGCACCGGTTTCAAAGGCAGCCCCAAAGCTAAAATGATTGAAGCCCTCCACGCCGCCGAAAAAATCGACCCCGAAGTAGAAACGGAGGTGTAAT
>JBBUFP010000025.1:1573-3433 GCA_038056445.1 Patescibacteria group bacterium | reverse complement strand
GCCTGACGCGGCATACATCAACTCGTTGGCTCATTCTTCAATAGGCACGCTGCAATCCACCCGAAGGCGGACCGCAACTCTTTGTAAGCATATGGTTTCAGGTCTATTTCAACGCCCTTACCGGGCTGCTTTTCACCTTTCCCTCACGGTACTAGTTCACTATCGGTCTTCAAAAGTATTTAGCCTTGCCGGTTAGTTCCGGCGGATTCACTCAAGCTATTCGTGTCCTGAGTTACTCAAGAGCGAAGACAAAAAAGACATTCGATTTTCGCCTACGGGCCTATCACCCACTTGGGGGCTGTTTTCCAACAGCTTCGACTAATCAAATATTTTGTAACTTCTCTTATCTCTTGCGAAATAACGTCTTCGTCTTACAACTTCAACTCGTTCTTGCGAACAAATTAATCTAGGCTATCTCCGCTTTCGCTCGCCGCTACTAACGGAATAAAAATTTTTTTCTTTTCCTCCAGGTACTGAAATGTTTTACTTCCCTGGGTCTACGCCCTGTCGAAACGACAGGGCAGCCGATAAAATCGGCTGGGTTTCCCCATTCGGACATCTCCGGATCAAAGGTTGCTAGGCACCTCCCCGAAGCGTATCGCCGCCAAGCTGCGTCCTTCATCGCCTTTTGAAGCCAAGGCATCCACCATACGCCCTTGTTTCCCATTAGGAAACTTGGAAATCACTTACTTATACTTACTTTTTACCTGCCCCATCTGCGACAACCGAAAAGACCCTTTAGGTCTTAATCGCCGCGATGGAATTCAATTGACAAACAGCGGTCAACCGGTTGGACCTTCATACAAAAATCCCGCTTTTCAAAGCGGGATTTTTAGATAACAGCCAAGAGAGGCGTGTTATTTTTTCCGCTTTGAAATGATTTTGTTGAAAGTAAACATATTCAGATTGTGCGAATAGTATAGCTATAGGTTTTTTGCTGTCAAGAGTCCCATACTTCTTATCCGCTAATTCTTGTGGTATAGTGCGCGGGATGAAAGCCAAACTGGAACAAAAGAAAATGTCCGAGGCGCCGGCGGAAAGACCGCCGGTAGTGGTAGTGATGGGTCATATTGACCACGGTAAATCAACACTTTTGGACTATATCAGAAAAACTAATGTCACTGTTCAAGAAACCGGCGGCATTACCCAACACATTGGCGCTTACGAAGCGGTTCATAAAGACGCCGAGGGCAAAGAGCATCACATTACTTTTTTGGACACGCCGGGCCACGCCGCTTTTGCCGGCATTCGAAGCCGCGGTGCCAGCGTTGCCGATGTGGCAATTCTGGTAGTTTCGGCCGAAGACGGCGTCAAACCGCAAACCTTGGAAGCCTTGGCTTGTATAAAAAAGTGCGCCATTCCCTTTATTGTCGCCATCAATAAAATTGACAAACCGAATGCCGATGTGGAACGAACAAAAAATAATTTGGCGGAAAATGAAATCTATATTGAGGGTTACGGCGGCGATGTGCCTTGGACGGCAATCTCCGCCAAAACTGGCGAAGGTATCGGCGAGCTGTTGGATTTAGTTTTGTTGGCGGCAAACATCCGAGGACTTAAAAGCGAATCAACAAAAGCTGTTTTGGGAATAATTATTGAAGTCAATCATGACGCTAAACGCGGTTCATCCGCCACGGCAATTATCAAAGAAGGGACACTTAAGAAAAGTGATTTTGTGATTGCCGAAAACGCTTATTCGTCGCTCCGGACAATGGAAAATTTCCGCGCCGAGCCGTTAGGCGAGGCGCAACCCGGTCAGCCAGTCCGCATCATCGGCTGGCACGGCGAACCTCAAATTGGCGCCGAACTTAAAACCGCCAAAACAAAAAAGGAGGCGGAAAAACTGGCGGAAAGTTTTTT
>JBBUFP010000025.1:0-1473 GCA_038056445.1 Patescibacteria group bacterium | reverse complement strand
AGCACGAATTAGAAAAAATCAAAGAAGAAAAATTAAAAATAAAAATTCTCGCCGGCGGCGTCGGCGAAATCACTGAAGGCGATATCAAACTCGCCGCCACCGGCGCAATTACTGAAAGAGCGATTATTATCGGCTTCAATGTCAAAATTGACACCAACGCCAAAGCGGCCGCCGAGCGGCTCGGCGTTCAAGTGGAATTTTTTGACATTATCTACAAACTCAGTGAGTGGCTGGAAATTTTCATTGCCACTCGGCGGCCGAAAGTGACCACGGAAGAAATGACCGGCCGGGCGAAAATCTTGAAAATTTTTAGCCAGAACAAGGATAAGCAAATAATTGGCGGGCGAGTGGAAGAAGGTGCGCTGTCGCCGGGCGCGATTGTAAAAATTTTGCGGCGCGAGGCGGAAATCGGCCGGGGTAAAATTCGCGGACTCCAGCAACAAAAAAACGCTATTCAGGAGGCCAAAAAAGACACCGAATTCGGCGCTTTAGTGGAAGCGAAAATTGAAATTGCCACCGGCGACCGACTAGAAGCGTTTACTTTGACAACCAAATAAGAACGGAGCGGAACCTGTGAATTTTTTATCGCGTCGGAGCCCACCCCGCTTCGGGGAAGGGTGAAGCGGAAAAAATTCACAGGTTCCGCTCCGTTTATAATTATAAAAAATGCTTTGGAGGCGAAAAGAACAAATTTTAAAAATTCTAGGTGGGGGCGTACCAAATTGCGAGGCTTGGCGAAGCAATTTGGGGTTAAGGAATTTTTAAAATTTAGTTCTTGGAGCCGGTTTATAATCTAAAAAATGTCAAACAACAAAAACGAAAAAACTTTATCGGTTTGCAAACAACTGGCGGCGGAATTTTTGGCACGCGAAGGTAACGGCATTTCCATCATCACCGTCACCAACGCCACGATTTCAAACGACCGAAAATATGCTACTATTTTTTTTACGGTCTTGCCGACCGAAATGGAACAAGCGGCCTTGGCTTTCGCCAAGCGAAAACTTCACGATTTCCGCGAGTTCATCGATAAGCGCGCCCGGCTCGGCAAACTGCCGTTCTTTGACTTCGCGATTGACGAAGGCGAAAAACATCGTCAGCGCATTGATGAGCTGTCGGCCACGTAGCCAAGTAGTAAGGCAGAGGTCTGTCCCGATCCGGCTTAAGCCGGATCGAGGATCCTCGATTTCTTACCAAAAAATTGAGATAATTGGCCTGGTAGCCAAGTAGTAAGGCAGAGGTCTGCAAAACCTCTATACGCGAGTGCAATTCTCGCCCAGGCCTCAATTTTTTGAAAGAAATCGGGACAAAACCTCTATACGCGAGTGCAATTCTCGCCGTGGCCTCCATTGCCCGGGTGACGTAATTGGTAGCCGTAAGGGACTTAAAATCCCTGGACCGCAAGGTCATGTGGGTTCGACTCCCACCCCGGGCACCACGTAGGAAAAGTCAAAGAGTTTTGGTTCGCCTCGCTTC
>JBBUFP010000024.1:5057-9807 GCA_038056445.1 Patescibacteria group bacterium | reverse complement strand
ATGGGCGGTAGAGGATTCGAACCTCTGACCTCATCGACGTCAACGACGCGCTCTACCAACTGAGCTAACCGCCCTTCTTTTTATACTACCAAAATTTATCTTTTCTGCCACTCCTCGTCTTGCCTGACCAGCAATTTTTCTTTGTTTTCCGGCTCGGCCATAATTTCTTCCACAACTTTTTCCATCCGCAGGCATTGCGAGCCCTTGATTAAAATGATATCGCCAGCGGTGATGATTGGGTCAAGATACTTCCCCGCCTCGCGAGAATTTTCTAACCGAACGATTTTTTCCGGTTTTAGACCGGACTTGAGCGCGCCTGCGGCAAAACCATCAGCCCGTTTACCAACCGTTACCAATAAATCAACGAAACCGCCAGCCAGCGTGCCGGCTTTTTTATGCTCGTCGGCTGAATACTTGCCTAGTTCTAGCATATCGCCGAGCACGGCAATTTTTTTGCCAGTTGTTTCTAAATTCTTCAAAGTAAGCAACGCTTCTTCCAGCGCTACTGGCGAGGAATTGTAAGTGTCATCTATAATCAGCGAATTTTTTATGCCTTTCAAAATTTTCATCCGACCGGGCGGTGTTGTTAAATTTTCCAACATTTTTACCGCTTCCGCTAAATCAATATTTTGTGAATGAGCAACAGCTAGTGCCGCCAAGGCGGCGTAAATTGTTTGCCGACCTAAGACATTTATAATTTTTACGCTCAGAGAAGTTTTTTCGGAATTTTGAACCGAATAAATTGACACATTAACTTTAAAGGTCATGCCGGCCGGTGTTTCGGCGTCATAAATTGTTTTTTCATTTAGCGCTCTAACTAAAGCATTTGTGCCGAAGCCGTAAAAAATTGTTTGCCACCGAATCTCATTTTTTGCCGCCAAAATGTCATCGTCATCGCCGTTCAAAATCAAAACACCGTTTTCTTTGAGCGCCCGAGCTAAATTCATTTTTTCTTCAATCACCTGCCGCGGCGAAGCGAAAAATTCCACATGAACCGGTACTTTGGCAAAGCGAGTGATTACCACAATGTCCGGTTTGAGCCAAGCAGCCAATTTTTTGATATCGCCGGGCCGGTCGGCGCCGATTTCTAAAACCAACCAGTCGGGATATTTTTGTCGAAACAAAACTAAAGCGCCGCTGACCAGAATTACCAACCAAGCCAAAGGATTGTTCCAACCGTTAGGCAAACCGAGAATGGTCAGCGGCGCGCCGATTTCACTGTTAAAACTTTTCTCGCTTTTTCTGGTGGAGAACTTAATAGCCAAAACCGCGGCAATTGCGTCTTTAGCGGAGGTCTTTCCCACACTTCCCGTTATTGCCACAATTTTAGGCTTGAACCGCGCCAGCGTCGCTCTCGCCTCCAGCGTGAGAATCCAGACAATTATTTTTTTTAAAATAGATTTCATTTTCAAAATATTGAAGCTAGTGAAGCTGGAAGCTATCGGTCGGGCGGGATGTTGTAATAATTGAGCAGAAATTTGACGATGTCAATAAATGGTCGAGTGAGAGTTTGGGCGGCATAATTTGCGCCCACTGGTTTGTAGAGATAAAGAAAAACCAAAAATTTTGGCTCGTAAGCCGGAAAATAGCCGAAAAATGAATGAAGAAACTGGTTTTCAAAATAACCGCCGCCGGCCGGATTGGCAATTTGAGCGGTGCCGGTTTTGGCGGCAATGCTGAAGTGTTTTTGCTTGACCGCGCCGTTCAAGAGCGCTTTGTCTACCACCTCCACCAACATTCTAGTGATTTCATTCGAAGTTTCTTTTTTGATAACTCTTTTGCCGTTATCGCCGGTAATATTTTTGGAAAAGCCGGCAGTATATTCTATTTTTTTAACCAGCTGGGGCGTTATTAAAAACCCGCCGTTGGCCAATGTTGAAAGCGCTCGCGCAGTCATAATTGGCGTCAAGGCAATGCCTTGACCGAAAGCAGCGGTGGCGTGTTCCAAGTCGCGCGAACTTTTAAGATTTTCTACCAAGCCCGGCGATTCGTTCGGCAAGTCAA
The DNA here is from genome assembly GCA_038056445.1 of Patescibacteria group bacterium. Taxonomy (GTDB): domain Bacteria; phylum Patescibacteriota; class Minisyncoccia; order Phycocordibacterales; family DSPV01; genus 2-02-FULL-44-35. The sequence continues at coordinate 7,803 of JBBUFP010000024.1, read as the reverse complement.
TGCCAGTTTCTTCGCCGATGCCGAAATTCCACAAATATTGAGAGAAAGTAGCGCGGCCGAGTTTTTGCATGATGAAAACCGCGCCAGTGTTGAGCGATTGATTTAAGACTTCCTGCATACTGACAATTCCCCGCGCTTTTTTATCAAAGTTTGAAATTTTTCGGCCGTTCAATTCTAGGAAACCGGCATCGTTGTAAGTGGTAGTAGCGGTGATAACGCCGGCGTCCAGACCGGCGGCGACGGTTAAAGGTTTAATGATGGAACCCATTTCATAAGCGTTTTCCACTAACGGATTGGAAAAAATTTTTACATTACTCTCGGTGCTGAAATTATTAGGGTCAAAAGTCGGCAAATTAGCCATGGCGTAAATCTCGCCGGTTTTCGGATTGATGATGATACCGCCCGCTTCCACCGGTTGCCATTCTTCATTCAAGGCGGCAAGTTTCTTTTCCAAGAAATTTTCTACTGTCGGTTCAATGGTCGTAATGATATCACCCTCTAGGCTGGATTTTTTGACGAGGGTTTTTTCCAAACCCGAAAAAATTTCGGCGAAAATATTTTGATAGAGTTCGGATTCATCCCGTTTCAAAACATCTTCATAATAACTTTCCAAACCATAGCGACCGGCAAGCGTGTCGCCTTGATAACCGACTAAGCCCAAAATATTGGCGGCCAATTTGCCAGTTGGGTAGAAGCGCCAATTGGTTGAGACTGTTTCCACGCCCGGAATTTTTAGCGCCAGCAATTTTTCGCCGGTTTCCGGGCTTAAATATTTTTTGATTTCTTCCCAATTGCTTGGTTTTTTGGCTTTGCTGAAAAAGTCTTCCGGAGCGATGGGTAAGATGGCGTTGATTTTTTCAAAAGTGGTAGTGGCGTCGGTGATTAAGTTTGGATGAATAGCCAAAGTATAACCGTTTTTCATTGTCGCGGCGGAAACCAAAGTGCCGTCTTTGGTTTCAAAATAAATCGCGCCGCGATTAAAATCAGCGCGCTGACTGCCGAGGTATTGGGCTTCCGCTTCGGCGCGGTAAGTCGCTCCTTCAACGACTTGGAGGAAATAGAGTCGGCTAACTAAAATACCGGCGAATAATAAAATGGCAAGAAAAAGAATTTTTACCCGGGCCGGATGGCGACTATTGGATTTCATTTATCATGGAAACGCTTTTGCCGAAAACGGCGCCGGCGATAAATTCGCTGTTAGTATCCAAAAAGCCAAGTTCATAGGCCTTTTCCAGGGTTATTTCATTTTGCAAATTAACATATTCGGTTTCCAATTCGCCGATTTTTAGCATTATTTTGTCAATTTTGGCGCGCACTTGGCGATTTTTTACGGCATTTACAACCAAACCTTGAGTGTAGAAAATATAGACGCTAGTGAACGAAATTAGCAATAAGGCACTAAGCCACAAAGGCCATTTTCTCGCGCCGTCATTTTTATTTTTTAATACATAATTCATGATTCTTATTTTAAATTTTCTCAATGATTCTTAATTTAGCGCTGCGCGCTTTTCTGTTCCTGGTGATTTCTTCATCTGTCGGGGTGAGTGGCTTTTTGGTCAAAATTTTTCCAAGCCCTTCTTTATTTTTGTCTCGGAAAAAATTTTTAACGATTCGGTCTTCCAAGCTATGAAAAGAAATTACCGCTAGTCGGCCGTTAGGGGCGAGCCGTTGAAAACTTTGTCGCAGACCTTCCGTTAAGGCATTCAATTCGTCATTGACCGCGATTCGGAGCGCTTGAAAAGTTTTGGTCGCGGAATGGATTTTGCCGCGGGGAATGATTTTTGCCACCAGTTCGGCCAATTGTTTGGAAGTAGTGATTGGTTGGCGTTTTCTTTCGGCTACGATGGCCTCGGCGATTTTTCGCGCCCGCCGTTCTTCGCCGAAGCGCCAGATAATGTCGGCGATTTCTTCCTGATTCCAGCTGTTAACAATGCCAGCGGCGGTTGCCCGATAATCAAGCGGATTTTTTTCAAAGGTCATCAATAGCGGTTCATCTTTCTGAAAGGAAAAGCCTCGATGAGATTCTTCCAGTTGATTGGAGCTCAATCCTAAGTCAAAAAGAACTTTGTTTGGTTGATTTATTCCAGTCTCGTCTAAAATTCGGTCTAAGTTTCTAAAATTACCGAGCTTGGAAATGCCGTCGCAAGGAAACAATTCTTCTTTAACGCGATTGACGGCATCTTCGTCCTGGTCAATGGCGACAATTTTAACTGATGAGCCCAATTGGTGGCAGACAGCGCCACTGTGGCCGCCGGCGCCAGCGGTGCAATCAAGAAAAATTTCGCCTTTCTTAATCGCCAAACCGTCCAACACTTCTTTTAAAAGAACAGGAATGTGCATATTAGAGAATGCCCATTTGGCCTAATTTTTCCGCTAAGGCATCGGCTTGTTTTTCTACCTCTACCTTGCGTTCGCGCCAGATGGACTCGTTCCAAATTTCCGCGCGATTTTGAATGCCAATAATTGCCACCTTGGCGCCGAGCTTGCCCCATTCTTTGAGAAAATCCGGCACCAACACTCGACCGATTGAATCCACTACCACTTCTACCGCGCCACTGAACATAAATCGATTAAAATTTCGGTTGTCTACCTGGAGCATAGAAGAGTTGGAAAGTTTTTCGGCGATTTTTCCCCATTCCTTAACGGTGAAAATTGTTACGGAGTGGTCTAAGCCGCGAGCCAAGACGACTTTTTTGCCCATTTCCTGACGAAATTTTGCCGGCAAAGATAGTCGGTTTTTATCGTC
>JBBUFP010000024.1:0-4957 GCA_038056445.1 Patescibacteria group bacterium | reverse complement strand
AGATTTACCACTTTTTCCCACTTATCCACAAGTTTATAACACCAGCTGCCACTGGCGCAAGTAAAGTTATCCACAGGTGGATAACTTTTATTTAACCGCTACGATTTTATAGTCGGCTGGGCCCCTAGGAGTTTGGACAATGATTACATCCTCTTTTCTTTTACCGGCAAGGGCTTCGCCCATCGGCGAATGAATGGAAATTTTATCGCTACCGATGTCTGATTCTTCGCTACCGACAATAACGAAAATTTTGCGTTCACCATTGTCTTTTTTTTCTACTGTTACCGTTGAACCGACACTAATACTGCCGCCTTGAGTTTTACCGCTACCGGTGACAATCGCGCCGGTTTTTAGGAGCATTTCCAATTTGGCGATTTTGTTTTCCAAATTTGCCTGCGCCTCGCGCGCCTCATGATATTCGGCATTTTCTGATAGGTCGCCGAGCGATTTGGCGTATTCCAAACTTTCCGCGATCTCTTTTCTCTTGGTTTTCTTTAGAAAATCCAGCTCTTTGGTTAATTCCTCAAACTTGTCTTTTGTTAAAAATTCTTGTTCATCAGTCATGTTGTTATTCGTTTATAAAAAAACAATAATGCCGCTTATCATAACCGATTTTCCAAAAATGTCCATATTGTCAAATTCTTTATCGGCACATATTTTCTTTCAATTTGGAGGCGAAGCCTCCTCTGGTGACTTGGAGGCTTCGCCTCCAAATTGACTCCGATTAGCATTTTTTTAACCTACATTAAGGATTAACGATCGTGTGATGTTAATGTATGCCCAATTTTTCTGGATAATACCAACCACCCCGGCTTTTAGCCACCCCTCCTTAATTAAGGAGGGGGTTAGGGGTGGTTATTCCAAATACTCGGGACGATTGGTTGCTAGCCACTCCAAAAGCTGACGCATAACATAAGCGCCGCCGATGGTATTGGTACGCGGTCCCCTTTCCATTATTACCACAAAAGCAAAGCGCGGGTTTTCATAGGGGAAGAAACCTGTTACCCAAGAATTGACTAATTGTTTGGAAAAACCGAGTTCAGCGGTGCCGGTTTTCGCCGCCACCGTTACCTCGGGAATATTCAGACCCGAAGCGGTGCCGGACAAAACAGCTTGGCGCAATCCTTCTTTTACCACCTGAATATCTTCTTTTTTTAGCGGCAGAATTTCCTTTTTCGCGTTCCATGTCCTGTCGCCAAGCAAAATTGTTGGTTCCATCAACGCGCCATCATTAGCGATTGTAGCCATCGCTCGCAATAACTGAAACGGTGTCACCTGAACGCCGTATTGGCCGATGACCGTGTGATAAGTGTCGCCGATTCGCCAAACTCCGTCTTCAAAATTTTCTGTTTTCCATTCGGGATTGGGTATGGTGCCGGTTAAATTACCGAAGAAAGGATTATCGGCGCCGCGACCGAAGCCGAACATTCTCAAATATTTTTCAATACCTTTAATACCAAGACCCGGTTGTTCCTCAAAACCGCCGCCGATTTCATAAAAATAAACATTGGAAGAAACGGCTAGCGCCTGGCGCATATCCACCCAACCGTGGGCTTTCCAATCCACAAAAACCGATTCTTTGGTTTTGTCGTAAGGATTAGGAATGATGATGGAACCGGTGCTTAAGATTTTTTTTTCCGGCGTGATAATTTTTTCCGTTAAAGCGCCAGCGGCAATAAAGGGTTTGATGGTTGAACCAGGCGTGTAAACACCGTCAGTGACGCGATTAAGAAAAGGATTGCGCTTGTCGTTTAAAATTTTAGCGAAAGCATCTTTATCGGCGCCGGCGGTCAAAACATTTTGAGCGTATTCGGGGAAACTGGCCAATGCCAAAATTTCCCCATTTTGAATATTCATCAACGCGCCGGCGCCGCCTTCAAAATTAACTTCGTTAGCCAAATTTTTAATAAAGCTGTAAAGAGCATCGCTTAATTTGGCGTCAACCGATAATTGCAAGTCCGCGCCGTTTATTGGCGGCAGGAAAATATTTTGCCAAGTGGTTTGGTTGGCTGAGTCCACTTCAATTATCAATCGGCCGGTTTGACCGGCCAGCGTTTCGTTCCATAATTTTTCCGCGCCGTCCAGACCGATAAAATTTTCTTGATAATAAAAGCCGGCGGAATCTTTAGCCGGATACTTAAGATAACCGACTAGATGCGCTAAGCCGGAAAGCTGACTATAGCGACGCAATGACAGCTCGCCGTCGGCGCTTTTGCCTTCATTCCAAGCCAGTGGTTCGCCATTTCGGTCGTAAATTGTGCCTCGTTCCGGAAAGACAAGCAGGTGACGCAGGCGATTGGTTTCGGCTTGAGCGGCGTAAACAGCGCCTTTTGTAACTTGCAAGTTCCAAATTTTTCCAATGTAAATTAAGGCGATAATAGCAAAAGCGCCGCCAACGGCGATAATTATTCGTCGGCTGACTGGTTTTTCCAGCCGGCCTTGAAATCGGCCCGGGTCAAATTTCGGTAAATTTTTGGAATCAATGAAAATTTCGTCCGGTTCAATGGTGATATATTTTTTTTTCCGGCGAAATAAATTAAACATGCAAATAGTTTTTAAGCCGTTGTTTTGAAATTGCCGCGGTTGCCAAAATAATGACGGCCAATAAGGTTAAGGCGAAACGGAAGCCGAAAAATTTTCCCGATGGCGCGCCGTAAAGCAAGTCTAAAAAAAGAGCCATAAAAAATAATTCGTAAAAATTGCGGTAAACGAAAGTCATTAACAGACCGATGAGTAGAAACAACCACCACGGTAAAATTAATGAAGTGAGACAGAAAACTAAACCAATGCCGACGCGAGCTATCATTTTTTTAGAATCATTACGAAGCGCAAGTTATTGAGATTGATTGGCAAACGAAATAAAATTGTCTGGAACGGATCGTTGGAGCCAGTTTCAATCTTGGAAACAAAACCAAGCAAGCGATGATTAATGCTCGGCAGAGCGATGACATCGCCAATTTCCAAGGTAACGCTTTTAGGTAGGCGAACTTCAAAATTGCCGCCCCCGCGACCGCGGGCCGGCGCCGCCGTGCGTTCAATGCCAACCGCCACTGGCGTCTCGCGCTCTGGCGTTGAGTAAAGCGAAACGACCGCGCTGTTTTTAGCGACAGACGAAACTTCGCCGATTGCCGAATTTTCATCTACCGCGGCAATATCGCCGACGGCGATTCCTTCAGCGCTACCAGCGTCAATTATTAAAGTGTCGTAGGGTGAAATCGGCGGTCGGTTTAAAATTGCCGCCAAGACAAATGGCTCTTTCACATTGCGTCCACCCAACTCTTTAAGTTCTTGATTTTCCACCGCCAAATCCGCCAACGCGGCCAGCGCCAAATTTTTTCTCTCCAATTCGGTTTTCAGCGCGATATTTTCTTCCAATAATTTATTTTTATCGGCGAATGGCGAAAACATTGTTTTAAGCAAATCAACGCCCCAATCTCGCGTTTGCCAAAAAGGAGTCGTTAAGATGATGAGCGGCTGACGCAAAAAACTTGGCGGATAAATGTTTAAAACAAACAAAACTACCAATCCCAACAAAACCAAAGCGCCTCGCGTCAGCGCTCTTTTTTGCCATTTTTTTCTATTTGGCTTGAGGTAAATTGTCATCGTTTTTAACCAAGACATCTTTATAAAGTTTCAAATTTTCCAAGATTATCCCAGTGCCGCGAGCGACCGCGGTCAGCGGGTCATCAGCAACGACAATCGGTATTTTCATCGTTTCGCGCAATAATTCGTTCATACCGTGGAGCAAGGCGCCGCCACCAACCAAATGAATACCGCGTTGCATTACATCGGAAATCAACTCCGGCGGCGTGGTTTCTAAAACCTCTCGCGCCCCCTCCATAATATTATCAATTGAAGGAGCGATGGCGGCGCGAATGTCGGCATCAGTGATAATTACTTCGCGTGGCAAACCAGTGACCAAGTCGCGGCCCTTTACCACTGTTTCCGTAACACTGCGCGGTAAAGCTGAGCCAATGGTTATTTTCGCGTTCTCGGCGGTTTTTTCACCGATTAAGATTTTGAATTCGTTTCGAATGTAAGCGATAATGTCATTGTTCAACCGATCGCCGGCAATTTTTATATTTTTAGAACGAACGATGCCGCCCAGAGCGATTACGGCAATGTTGGTGGTGCCGCCGCCGATGTCTATTATCATTGTGCCGACTGGTTCAAAAATCGGCAAACGAATGCCAATCGCCGCCGCCATCGGCTCTTCCACGATGTGGACTTCCCGCGCGCCGCTGTTCATGGTGGCATCTCGGACGGCGCGGGTTTCCACATTAGTTATCGCCGAAGGCACGCCGACCACCACTCGCGGTCCCAGCATTTTTTTCGTTTCCTTTTGCGCTTTGTCCATCAGATAAGCAATCATTTCTTCGGTCACTTCGTAATCGGAAATTACTCCTTCCACCACCGGTCGGACAGCGATAATGTGGCCCGGCGTGCGGCCAAGCATTTGTTTGGCGGCGGCGCCCACTGCCACCACCTGACCGGTTTTCTGATTAATTGCCACCACGGACGGTTCGTTGATGACAATTCCCTTGCCTCGCACATAAACCAAAGTGTTAGCCGTGCCTAAATCAATACCGATGTCGTTGGACAAAAATCGGCTAGCTTGCTCATAGTATTTTCTGAAATATTGGCGCATTGTCGTTTGTTGCTATAAATTTAGCATGCGTTGAGTATAAAATACAATAGGTTTGTCAAAAATAAGCAACTGGAGTTAATTTTCCATTTTTCTGTTAAAATGTAGGTATGAACGCCAAAAGACAATTGGGACAATTTTTTACCACTAACTCTGATTATATCCTTAGTGGATTTTCAAAGTTGGTGAAAGACAAGAAAGTCAGCGATCCTTTTGCTGGTTCGGGCGAACTTATTGATTGGGCGATTGAAAATCGCGCCAAGTCCGCTACTGGTTTTGATGTGGATGATTCTTACATAAATAACAAAACAA
>JBBUFP010000023.1:0-1723 GCA_038056445.1 Patescibacteria group bacterium | reverse complement strand
CGCCGATTCAATTTCACGATTCTTTGGGTTATGCTGCCGCCGTTGGTTTAGCTTTACATCGTCCCATCGCTTAAATATTTTTTTATGAATCTTTTGCCGCAAAAAGAAAAAACGGAAAACCGACGGGAATATTTTTATCGTTTTTCGGCTGGTTTGGCCGCCACGCTGACGAGCAGTTTGCTTATCGGTGGCGGTTTGCTTTTACCGTCATACTTTTTAATCAAAGTCAAGCAGTCAGAGCTTAAGACAAATTTGGCCTCGCTTAAAAATCCGGGCGAGGCGGCTGGCGGCGAAGAGGTTTATAAAATTTTGGAAACCGCCACCAAACAAATTGATTTTTTGTCGCCCCAACCAGCTTTGTTTTTGACGGTGGCGGCGGAAAAAATTACCGACAGAAAACCCGCGGGAGTCCGAATTGACGGTCTGTCTTATCATCCCCAAGAACCAACTCAAACCTGGTCGGCGGCGATTGCTTTGATCGGTGTCGCCACCAGTCGGGAAGCGATTGTCGCTTTTGTTAAAGCGCTTCAAACCGAACCGACTTTTTCCAGCATCAATGTGCCAGTATCAAATTTCGCCAAAGACCGAGACATAGAATTTTCCTTGACTTTAATTCAAAATGAAAAATAATCGTCCAAAAATTTTTCTGTTTGTTTTGCTCGCCGCCGCGGCGGTGGCCGCGGCGTCTTATATTTGGTTTTGGAATTTGGTCAGCGCGGTCAATAAGGAGTCCTCCTATATCCGCGGCGATATTGAGTTGCAACTTAAAAGAAATGAAACCGCTGGCGCTTTGGAAAAATTGGTCAATGATACCGAAACTGAACGGCGACAAATTGACTCTTATTTCGTCGGCGCTGACCAAACCGTTGACTTCGTGGAATATTTGGAATCATTGGCGCGCGACGCCGGCGTTAATTTTAAAATTATCTCGTTGGGTATTGAGCAGGCAAAAGATGATTTCAAAGACCAAATCATTTTGCGCGCCGAAGCGGCTGGCGGCTGGTCGTCACTGATAAATTTCATGACGCTTTTGGAAAACGCGCCTTATCATTTGGTTTTAGCCAATGTGGCGCTTACTAAGCCGGAGAAAGTTGGTTGGGAGGCGATGATTTTAATTAAAACTTTTCAGCTTAAAAAATAATTCCCATGAATTTTTTTGGAAAAATTTTAAAAAGCCGTCGGTTGTTGGGCACTGTTCATTATCGTTTGGGTAAAAACAGCGCTACCGATTGGTTGATAATAGTTGGGTTTTTTGCCAGCCTGTCGGTGATTTTTGCCGCGCTGGCTTTTTACCAATTTTCTAATTACCAAAAAAGCGATGTAGTGGCAGAACGTTCGGTGACGGCAACCTCCACCGCTGTTTTGTTCAATCACGCCAAGCTTGATGAGCTGGTGAAATATTTTGCCGAGCGGGAACAGCAGTTCAATAAAATCAAAACTACTCCACTGCGTTTTGTTGATCCGTCAAAATAATTTCATTAGCTTTTTCTCGTTTTTTATCGTAAATTGTGAGTAGTGCCCTCGTAGTTTAATGGAAAGAACTGCGGACTTCTAAGCCGCTGATGGGTGTTCGATTCACCCCGAGGGCATTCGGGTAGGGCGATTAGCTCAGTTGGCTAGAGCGTTCGATTTACACTCGAAAGGTCGCAGGTTCAAGCCCTGCATCGCCCATTATGAAAATTGAAATTCTATATGAGGATGAAGATGTGTTGGTAATAAATAA
>JBBUFP010000022.1:1529-7999 GCA_038056445.1 Patescibacteria group bacterium | reverse complement strand
CCCCCCCCGCTATAATTGAGATATTAAGAGCTAATTTTTAATATCATGAGTTTTGAAAAACCACAGGGTGTTAATGAAAATGAATCTTCGGCCAACAATTCTCAAGCCGAACAGGTTTCAGTATCTCCCGAGAAAGAAACTGCCAAAAAACGATTTTTGGAAAGATACAACGCATTGCAAGATAACGAGTACGGTCTTAAAGACAAAGCTGGTATCAGATCGCTTCTCGGAGGGTTGGCCGAAAGAGATGTAGATGGTAAATATAGTCTGGAAGTAAGTTTTGATGATTACATGAACCGTACGAGTCGAGATCCGAAAACTGGACATGTCGATGCTATCGGTGGGCCTAAAAATCCAGATATGAGTGAATGGTTCAAGTATAATGAGCGAGCTGTCGATATGTTAAGACAAATGGTGCACGACAATGTTGTTGAGGTTGGAAAGAACATCACAGCCAAGGAAGCTTATGATCTGTTAAAATAACTGGTTAGCAAAAACTTGATAGCAGTCCGACTGCTACAATTATGCTTTGACGGCGGGGAGTTTTAACCACCCCTTTTATTCCCCTCCTTATTAAGGAGGGGTGGCTGAAAGCCGGGGTGGTTTTTCCTTTTCTGATAAGGAGGGGACGGGGGTGGTTTGGAGTTGGGTGTTTTCTTGCTATTATTAAGGTAAATGCGATTTAAGTTCAAAGCCATAAAGCAATCGGGCGAGGCATATGAAGGGGCGCGCGAGGCGCCAGACAAATTCGCCTTGTATCAGGAATTGAAAAATGAAAACGAGACGGTGATTTATGCTGAACTCGTGTCGGAAAAAAGTTTTTCAGGCCTCTGGAAAAAATTCTCCGCTGTTTTGAATAAAATCGGCAGTGTTTCCATGCAGGATAAAATTTCTTTCGCCCGCAATTTGGGGGCGATGATTCAAGCCGGTCTGTCGTTGCCGCGCGCCCTGTTTGTTTTGGAACGGCAGACAAAAAATCGCCAGTTCAAAAAAATCATCGGCGGGGTGGCGGGAGAAATAAAAAAAGGTACGGCTTTGGCCGAAGCGTTGAAAAATTACCCTAAAGTTTTTTCGCCCTTGTTTGTGGCAATGGTCAAAGCCGGAGAAGAGGGTGGCACTTTGGCAAATTCTTTGAAATTGGTTTCCATTCAGACGAACCAAATGTATGTTTTGAAAAAACGGGTGCGTGGGGCGATGATTTACCCAGCGATTCTTATTATTTTAATGTTGGTTATCGCCATTATGATGTTGATTTTTGTTATTCCCAGCTTAACGGCGACCTTCAAGGATTTGAATGTGCCTCTGCCGTTGAGCACCAAAGTAATTATCGCCGTTAGTGATTTCTTTTCCGCCCACACCACTTTGTTTTTTGTCGGTTTGGGTTTGTTCTTGGTCGGCGGTTTAGTCGCTTTTCGTTCTAAAAAAGGCCGGAAAATTTTTAGTACCGTAGCGCTTCACATTCCTCTAATCGGTCGATTGGTCAAAGAAACCAATTCTGCCCGCACCGCCCGAACCCTCTCCTCGCTTTTGACTTCCGGCGTTTCGGCGGCGCTGGCTTTTGACATTACCGCCGAAGTTGTTCAAAACCATCATTATCAAATAGTGCTCAAGGCGGCCGGGGCAAGCATTCAGAAAGGCAACCCGCTTTACCAAATTTTTTCCGACGCCGAAAAACTTTACCCGCCGTTTTTGGCGGAAATGGTCGGCATCGGCGAGGAGACTGGCAAATTAGCAGAAATGCTGATGGAAGTGGCAGGTTTTTATGAAGAGGAAGTAGAGCGTCAGACCAAAGATATGTCCACGGTCATTGAGCCATTTTTGATGATAGTGGTCGGTTTGGCGGTCGGCTTTTTCGCCGTTTCAATGATTAGTCCGATTTATTCATTAAGCAATGCTATTTAAATTACAAAAGGGCGCCACTTTGGTAGAAATGTTAGTGGTTTTGGCAATCGCGGCGGTTTTGTTTGTGCTCGTTTATGAAGTGTTTGTTAATTATAATCGGGGACAGGCTTTGGAAAAAAGTGCCGCGGCTGTTGTTGCCGTGCTTAGCGAAGCGCGCGGCAAGACTCTCGCCGGCCGCGGCGCCGCCCAATACGGCGTTCACTTTGCCGCTGATAGCGTTACCTTTTTCACCGGCGCGGTTTACAATTCTTCCGACCCAAACAACAAAATCGAGCACCTAAATTCTTTGGCGGAAATCGGCGGTATAAATTTGAACGGCGGAGGCAATGATACGATTTTTAACAAACTCACCGGCGCCACTAGTCAATATGGAACGATTGTCGTTAGGAACAAAAATAATCCAGCGCAAATAATGACCGTTACAATTTATCAAACTGGTTTAATTGAGATAAAATGATAAAAAATGCCGAGCGTAAATTTTCTTCAGCTGGCCTGAGCTTGGTGGAAGTAATAGTTGGCGCCGCGATTACCACTTTGATTTTGTCCGGCTTAATTGCCACTTACAATCTTTATTTCAGAACCGCTCTTACCAATCTGCGCCATGTCCAAGCGGCTTTTTTAGCCGAAGAAAGCGCGGAAACACTAAGGTTTTTACGCGATGGCAGTTGGACCAATTTGAGTTCTTTAACCGTTGGCACGAATTATTATCTCACTTTCTATAATGGCAATTGGCAGGCAACGACCAGCAACCTTTTTGTTGAGGGAATTTTTGAGAGGAAGTTTGTTTTGAATAATGTTTATCGGGACGCGAGCGATGATATCGCGCCGACTGGGACACTCGACCCAAACACCAGAAAAGTGACGGTTTCCATTGCTTGGAGCGCCGGCGTTGCCACTACCACCAAGTCGCTAAATTTTTATTTAACCAATTTATTTAATGATTAAATTTTTGAGCAATAAAAATAAAGGGACAAGTTTACCGGAACTTTTAATTTATGTTGCCATTCTGGCGTTGATTTTGGTTACTTTAATCAATATGATTTTAGCGATTGGCAAATCCTATGGTCGGTTGAAATCGTCACGAGCGATTGAGGCGGTTGGTGAAGTAGCATTGGAGCAAATGACGCGGGAAATCCGAAAAGCGCTGGCGGTTAACGCGGCCAGCATTTTGAATATCAGTCCGGGCAAGTTAATTTTGGATACAACAGAATTTTCTTTAATCGGCGAAGCGATTTATGAACGAGCGAACGGCGGCGCGTTTTTGCCATTAACCGCTTCTTCAACGGCAATAACCAGTTTAATTTTTCGGGAACTTTCCAACGGTCGAACAAAAGCGGTCAAGGTGGAGCTTACAGCGCAAAGCGGTGAGGGCGTAGCATTCCGTTCGGAAAAATTTTATACCACCATTACCTTACGCGGTTCTTATCAGAACCAGTAAGTAATTTCTAATTACTAATTTCTAAAAATGCCAATTGAATCCAAAAAAAACAATAAGGGACAAGCGCTGATAACGGCGATAATTTTTTTCCTGTTTATTTCCACCACTATTACTTTGGGGGTGGCTAATCCGGTTTTGCGTCAACTTAATATCAGCAATGATTTAGTTCGTTCCAAAAACAGCTACTTTCTTTCCGAGTCGTTGAGCGAAGACCTTACTTATCGTTTGAAAACCGGCAAACAAGTCAGCGCCAGCGAAAGTTTAACTTTAAGCGGCGAAACGGCCACTGCTTTGGTGTCTGATATTTTGGGCGGCAAGAGAATTATTGCCACCGGGAATTTTTCCGATGCGACGCGCAAGGTGCAAACCGATTTAATTATGGGCGCCGGTGTTTCATTTTCTTACGGCGTGCAATCGGGGGAGGGGGGGATGCATATAAAAAACACCGCCTTAGTGTCCGGCAATGTTTTCTCCAACGGTCCGGTGACGGGCGAGAACAGCAATTTGATAAAAGGCGATGTGATCTCGGCTGGCCCAAGCGGCAGCATTTACAAAATTCACGCTACAAGCTCGGCCTACGCCCACACCATTACGGACTCACAGATTGATAAAAATGCTTACTATCAAGTTATTTCCGGCACCACGGTCGGCGGTGTTTCCTATCCAAACAGCCCTGACCAAGCTACCGCCGCGCTGCCTATCTCTGACGCTAAGATTACCGAGTGGGAGAACGAGGCGGCTCTGGGCGGCACCGTTTCTTGTTCCGGTAGCACCTACAATATCTCCGGTTCAGTAACAATCGGCCCAAAAAAAATCCCCTGTGACTTAAGAGTTGATGGCAGCGATTCGGTAACCCTTACGGGCCCGTTGTGGGTAACTGGGAAAATTACGGTTTCCAACAGCGCGACATTTAGGATTCACTCGTCGCTTGGCAACCGAAGCGTTGTGGTTATCGCTGACGATCCGTTAAACCGTATTACCTCCAGCAACATTGAACTCCAAAATACCACTAGCTTTTATGGCACCGGTCAGCCGGGTTCTTACATTTTATTCATTTCAGCGAATCAGAGCGCCGAGCAAAGTGGAAATGAGGAAGCGATTGAAGTGCAAAACAGCGCTCAAGGGGCACTTCTTGTCTATGCCGGTCATGGCGACATCAATCTTAAAAACAGCGTAAAAATTAAGGAGGTAACGGCTTACAAGATTACACTTCAAAACAGCGCCCAGGTTATCTACGAAACTGGGCTCGCCAATCTCCTGTTCACCGCCGGTCCCGGTGGCGGCTACACGATTGATGAGTGGAAAGAGACGGAGTAAAAATAGAATTGCCAATCGCGATAAATTTTGATAAAATACTGGTATTATGGAGTTTAGGCAATCGTTATTTTGGGATACCGACCCCAAAAAAATAGACCCCCACAAGAATGCTCAATACATTATTGAAAGAGTGGCGGACTTTGGCCATGACGATGAAGTTCGGTGGGTGTGGAATTTTTATAATAAGTCACTTTTAAAAAAAATTATTGAGAAGTCTCGGTGTTTAAGACCGAGAACTAAAACATTATGGACACTACTTCTTCTCAACAAATAAATTGGCATTACGAGACATTGCCACATCAAACCAAAAAGGCACTAGATTTTTTGTCTGCACAAGAATGGTTGGGAAAAACGGATTGGTATTTAGCCGGCGGCACCGCGTTGGCGCTTCAAGTTGGCCATCGCAAATCGTTTGACCTGGATTTTTTCACGGCGGAAAAGAATTTTAACGAAAAGCAGTTAATCGCTCGTTTTACCGACAATAAAGATTGGCAAACCGAGGTGGAGGATAAAAATACCGTTTATGGTCAATTGTTGAAATCCAAAATAAGTTTTATTGCTTATCCGTTTTTCGTTCCCAAGCAGGAGCCGCTATGGCATGGTTCGGTTAGAGTGCTCCATAAAATTGATATCGCGGTAATGAAAATAACAGCCATTTCCCAACGAGGGAAAAAGCGCGACTTCTTTGACTTGTATTGGTGCGCGAGGAATCTTGAACCACTGGAAGAAACTATAAAAAGGTTGCCGACTCAATATCCGAATATAGCTCATGATTATCATCATATTTTGAAAGCCCTAGTCTATTTTGAAGACGCGGAAAATGACCCCGAACCGTTGATATTTTTTGGAGCCAATTGGAAAGAAGTCAAAAACTTTTTCAAAAAAGAAATTCCCGTTATTACCAAGAAGTTGATAAAGTTGGAGTAAAATCAAAGTAGCTTGTAGCTTTTTAATTTTTTAAAATATGGCGAAAGGGGAGAAAAAAATTATTGTGGGAAATTGGAAGATGAATCCGGCGACGGTGGCGGAGGCTCGGCGGATTTTCGGCGGCGCAAAGCGCGCTGCTGCGAAAATTCGCCGAGCCGAAGTAGTAATTTGTCCACCTTTCCTTTATCTGCCAGCGCTCGCCAAGTCCGCCAAGAACGCGCGCAACATTGCTCTGGGCGTTCAAAATCTTTTTTGGGAAACCGCCGGTTCTTACACTGGCGAAATCAGTCCGGCGATGGTTTTGAATGACGGCGCCCAATACGCGATTATCGGTCATTCCGAGCGACGGATTTTGGGCGAAACCGATAGCCAAGTCGCCAAAAAAGCGGTTTTGGCTCTGAAGCTTGGTTTGCGGGCGATTGTTTGCGTTGGTGAAAGTGTCCGCGATGAAAAAGGCGAATATCTTGGTTTTCTTAAAAATCAAATCCGGAATTCGCTTCAGGGCGTTACCGGCAAACTTTTGGAAAATTTAATTATCGCTTACGAGCCGGTTTGGGCGATTGGCGGCCGGGAAGCGATGAAGCCGGAGCAGGTGGAGGAGACGGGAATTTTTATCAGGAAAATTTTGGCGGACATTTACGAACAGGAATCGGTAATGAAGTTGCCAATTCTTTACGGCGGTTCGGTGGACGCCAAAAACGCCGAAGCCATTGTCTACCAAGGTAATGTCCAAGGTTTGCTCATCGGCCGGCAAAGTTTGGAGCCGGAAAGTTTCAAGGCAATTTTGAATGTGATGTGAAGACAAATGCAAAAAGATTTTGACAGTTGGAACAAAAAGAAAAAGCAAATAGATGAAAAAGAAGAGCGTCTATTTTTTAGAACGGGC
>JBBUFP010000022.1:0-1429 GCA_038056445.1 Patescibacteria group bacterium | reverse complement strand
TTCGGCTAATTTTTCTCATTCTCCCCGATTGTTACACCGGGGCGAGCCCGAAGGCCATCTGTGCAAATAGCCTAACAAAACCCAACAAAAAATCAAGCTTGACAGGGTTGTGGTGGTATGTTAAGCTCTTGGCAGAAAACGGGTTGGCTTTAGAAATGTAATGTTCATGAATTCCGGCGACCCTCACGGCCGCCGGTTTTTCTTTGTGGCGACAGCGGAGAAAATTTTTGGTAAAATAGAAAAACAAACCTCTTCGACTCCTTCGGAGCCACCTCCCCTTAATCAAGGGGAGGAAAAAGGTGGGGTGAATATAAGGTATTAATATGAACCTGCCGCTTTTAGAAAACCAGAAAGGACTCGCGGGCAAAAAGGTTTTGCTTCGGTTAGATTTGAATGTGCCAATTAAAGACGACCAGGTCGTTGATGATTTTCGGATAAGAAAAATTTTACCGACTTTGGAATGGCTTCATAACACTGGCGCCCGAACGATAATTTTAAGTCATTTGGAAGGCAAAGGCGGCGATTCTTTGCGGCCGGTTTGGCAGGAATTGCGGAAAAAATTTTTGATATCTTTTTCGGCAAATTTTTCCGAGTTGGCTAAAAATGTTAGCGAATTGGAAAACGGCGGTTTTACTTTTTTTGAAAATTTGCGAGTTGATGCTGGCGAAAAAGCCAATGACGAAAATTTCGCCAAAAAACTTGCTTCCTTCGGCGAAATTTTCGTCAACGAGGCCTTTGCCGTTTCCCATCGCGCTCACGCTTCCATTGTCGGTTTGCCAAAACTTTTGCCGAGTTTCGCCGGTCCATTATTTGCCGAAGAAGTGGCACGACTTTCCGGCGCGCTCAAACCAGCTCGACCAGCGTTGTTCATTTTAGGCGGCGCTAAATTTGAAACCAAATTGCCGCTACTAAAAAAATTTATCGGTCTTTACGATTTGGTTTTTGTTGGCGGGGCGCTAGCCAACGATTTTCTGAAAGCTCAAGGTTTTGATGTCGGTAATTCTCTTGTTTCAAAAACACCGCTCGATTTGAGTTCATTGGTAAAAGCCAATTTACATTTACCAACCGATACTATTACCGAACGAAAAAGAATTGTTGATGCTGGGCCGAAGACATTGGAGCTTTTGCGCAAACTGGTCGCCCAAGCGCAATTTATTTTATGGAACGGTCCCTTGGGCGAGTATGAAGTCGGTTTTGACGCTGGCACTAAAAATTTAGCGGCAATAATTGCCCAAAGCCAAGTCGAGTCGGTGGTCGGTGGCGGCGACACCGTCGCCGCCATTACTGCCCTTGGTTTGGAAAATAAATTCAGCTTCGTTTCCACTGGTGGTGGCGCGATGTTGGACTTTTTAGCAAACGAAACTTTGCCCGGCATCCAATCGCTGCTTATCAACAAAGGGTTGCGCTTTTTTGGGCAAAGTGCGGTATA
>JBBUFP010000021.1:0-1223 GCA_038056445.1 Patescibacteria group bacterium | reverse complement strand
GAGCTGGCGAAAAAATACAAAGCGATGACTTACATAGACGACGCTCACGCTACGGGAATTCTTGGCCCGCACGGCCGAGGCATTGAAGATTATTTCGGTGTTGAAGGTCAAACGGATGTGATAATGGGAACTTTTACCAAAGCTTTCGGCGGCGTCGGTGGGTTCGTCGTTAGTAGCCAAGATATTATTGATTATCTGAAAATCCGAGCTGATTCGTTTATTTTCACCGCGCCGATTGCTCCGCCCATCGTTTACGGACTTATCAAAGCCATTGAATTGGTGGAAAAAGAAACTTGGCGGCGGGAAAAATTACTTGCGAACGCGAGGTATCTTAGAGAAAAATTAACCGAGCTCGGAATTGATTTCCGAAATTCACAAACCCAAATTATCCCGATAATGATCGGCGATGAAAAGAAAGCCATAAAAGCCAGCGAGGAACTTCTCAAAAGTGGTATATTCGTTCCCGCCGCTCGCTGGCCGGCTGTTCCGCTTGGCCAAGCTCGCTTTCGCGTGACGGTAACCTCCGAACACACGACGGAGCAAATTGACCAATTTGTCGCAAATTTGAAAAAGATAAAAGCCGGTGTGGGGTTTTGATTGCTGACCGCGAGTTGGGGGTGGTAAGATAGAGTAATCTACTTGACTTTATTATCAAAATCTAATAATGTGATTTCTATGAAAAATAAAAAAGTTTTAGTCACCGGCGGTTGTGGTTTTATAGGTTCTCACATCGTTGACCGATTGATTAAAGATGGCGCGAAAGTAAAAGTGATAGATGATTTGTCTACTGGTTCATTAGAAAATCTGAATAAGTCGGCAGAATTCCATAAATGCGACATCAAAAACGTGGCAAGTTTGGCTGAACATTTTAAGGGTATTGATTATGTATTTCACACCGCCGCGCTGGCCAGAATTCAACCATCCATAAAAGATCCTAAAACTACTTTTGACGCAAATGCTACTGGAACTCTCAATGTTCTCGTGGCAGCGCGAGATGCCGGCGTGAAGAGAGTTATTTACTCGGCATCTTCATCCGTTTATGGTGAACAACCTTCTTTGCCTTTGAGGGAAAATATGGTTGTTCATCCAAAAAATATCTACGCTTTGTCAAAATTAATCGGTGAAGATTTGTGTAAAATTTTCTCATCGCTTTATAATTTAGATACGGTATCACTCCGCTATTTCAATGTATATGGTCCAAGACAAATAAACAGCGGGGCCTA
>JBBUFP010000020.1:6075-11731 GCA_038056445.1 Patescibacteria group bacterium | reverse complement strand
CTTGACTCTGGTGATACACTTTTGATACACTGGCGGTATGGCTACTTTAAAAACTAGAATCAATATCAGCTTATCAAAAGAAGTTGACCGCGCGTTGGCGGCTCTGGCCAAACGCGACCGCATGCCGCGCGCCACAAAAGCGGTGGAGTTGCTAAATCTTGCTCTTGAGCTTGAGGAAGATTCGGCGTGGGATATTTTAGCGAGTCAGAGGGACACCCGCGGCGCGCGGTTTATTCCTCATGAGCAGGCATGGAAATAAAATTCCGTATTGAATATCATTATTTAGTTATTAAGGAAGATATTCCTCGATTGTCTAAGTTTTGGCAAGATGAAGTGCGGTTGGCGATTGAAACAAAATTAACTACTCACCCAGATCTTTATGGTAAACCGCTTCGTCGTTCCATCGCGGGATACAAAAGATTGCGTGTGGGTGATTACCGAGTTATTTTCAGAATTGAAGGAAAAACGATAAAAATAATGATTATTGGGCACAGAAGTGTTGTGTATAAGATGATTAAAAATCGGATTTAATTTTGCTTTTTTTTGGAATTTGGTCTACTCTATTACGCACGCTTCGGCGTTTTTATTTTTATGCAAAGAGACTATCCTTTAGAAAAAGTGAGGAATTTTGGGATTATCGCCCATATTGACGCTGGTAAAACGACCACCAGCGAGCGGATTTTGTTTTACACCGGCATGACCCACAAAATCGGCGAGGTTCACGAAGGCGACACGGTCACCGACTGGATGGAACAAGAACGCGAGCGCGGCATTACCATTACCGCCGCCGCCATTACTTGTTTTTGGAATCCGACTTACATGCCGAAAGAAGATACTTCCCAGAAAGTTCGTTTTAATATTATTGATACGCCCGGCCACATTGATTTTACCGCCGAAGTGAAACGAAGTTTGCGGGTATTGGACGGCGCCGTAGTGGTATTTGACGGCGTGGCTGGCGTGGAACCGCAGAGCGAAACCAACTGGCGTTACGCCGAAGAGGGTAAAGTGCCGCGGCTTTGCTTCATCAACAAACTGGACCGAATGGGCGCGTCGTTTGAAAATTCCTATAAATCCATTTTAGACCGGCTTTCCAAAAACGCCGTTCGGGCGCAAATCCCGATTGGTTTGGAAGAAAATCATCAAGGGGTGGTGGATTTACTAAAAATGAAAGCCTACTATTTTGAAGGCCAAATGGGCGAGCAAGTGGTGGAAAAAGAAATTCCGGCGGAACTTTTGGCCGAAGCGAAAAAAAACCGCGCCGAACTGGTGGAAAAAATTGTAGAACACGATGACCTGTTGATGCACACTTATCTGGAAGGCAAAGAAATTTCGCTCGTTGACTTGAAAAAGACGCTGCGCCGGGCGGTGATTGAAACCAAAATTTTCCCGGTCTTTGCCGGTTCGGCTTTAAAAAATAAAGGCACCCAATTAATTTTGGACGCGGTGGTGGATTATTTGCCCAGCCCGTTGGACATTCCGCCAGTCAAGGGCGTTGACCCCAAAACTGGCGAGCCAATTGAAAGAAAGGCGAGCGATGAAGAGCCATTTTCGGCTTTGGTGTTTAAATTGCAAACCGACCCGTTTGTCGGCCAGTTGAATTTTTTCCGCGTTTATTCCGGCTCAATGGAAGCCGGCAGTTATATCTATAATTCCACCACTGGCAAAAAGGAGCGATTGGGTAGAATCGTCCGGCTCCAAGCCGACAAGCGCGAAGAAGTGAAGAAAGTTTTTGCCGGCGAAATCGCCGCCGCCGTTGGTTTGAAAGAAGCCAAAACTTCCAGCACGCTTTGCGACGAGGACAGACCGATTATTCTGGACCCGATTAAATTTACCGACCCGGTAATTTCCATGAGGATTGAGCCGAAAACCAAAGCCGACCAGGAAAAAATGGGCATGGCTTTGAAACGGCTGTCCGACGAAGACCCAACTTTCAAAATTAAATCCGACCAGGAAACCGGCGAGACTATTATTATGGGCATGGGCGAGCTCCAGCTTGAAATTATGGTGGACCGAATGAAGCGCGAATTCGGCGTGGTAGCATCAACCGGCAAACCGCAAGTCGCTTACAAAGAAACGATTACTGCCGAAGCCGAAGCGGAAAACAAATACATCCGCCAAACCGGCGGTCATGGCCAATATGGTCATGTCAAAATTACCGTCCGGCCGCTCAAACCGATTATTGAAGGCGCCAAAATTCCCAAAAATGTCAAACGCGACGATGAATTTGAATTTATTAATTCCATCAAGGGCGGCGTGATTCCCCAGGAATTTATTCCGGCGGTGGAAAAAGGCATCCGCGAGGGCATGGACAGGGGCGCGGTGGCCGGCTTTCGGTTGGTCAACATTTCTTGCGAACTGACCTTCGGTTCCTATCACGATGTGGACTCTTCGGAAATCGCTTACAAAATCGCCGCTTCGCAGGCATTACAAGATGCCGCCAAACGGGCCAAACCAGTTTTGCTGGAACCAATTATGAAAGTGGAAGTGGTCACGCCGGAAAAATTTATGGGCGATGTTACCGGCCACCTTGGCAGTAAGCGGGCGCAAATTGAAGGTGTTGACGACCGGGGAATGAATAAAGCCATTCGCGCCAAAGTGCCTTTGTCGGAAATGTTCGGCTACATTACCACTCTTCGTAGTATGACCGAAGGCCGCGCCAGCTACACGATGGAATTTGATAAATACGAAATTGTCCCGGGCAATGTGGCTCAAGAAATAATAGAAGCGAGGAAATAAATATGCTACAATCTCCGAATGTTTCGCGCTGAAGAAGAAAAAAGCGGTATAGATAAACTTCAGGAAAGGATTGACTCCCTTAAGGGCGGCGGCGAAAAAGAGCGGCGCGTTCTTCAGGACGACAGCGCGCCGGCAGTAAAAGGCGATTGGGGAGAGGGCGAGGTGCCCAAATATCTTTTTATGGGCGCGCCAAACAAAAATTCAATGACTAAATATTTTTTGAGCGCCGCCGCCGTTTTCTTTTTGATTTCCGCCGGTTTCGCCGGTTATATGTTTCTGGGCGGCGGCCAAACAATTTCCGGTGATAATGTCAATATTACCGTCGTTGGGCCAGTATCGGTCGGCGGCGGCGAAGAATTACCGCTCACCATCGTTATTGACAATAAAAATCCCGCGGCGATGGAAGCGGTTGATTTGGTAGTAGAATTTCCGGCTGGCACGCGCCAAGCCGACGATGTCGGCAAAGAATTTTTGCGACAAAGAGAAACAATCGGCGCGATTGCCACCGGTGAAAGCGTCCGGCGGGAAATTCGGGCGGTGCTGTTCGGCCAGGAAAAAGAAACCAAAGAAATCACCGTAGCCGTTGAATACCGGATATCGGGTTCCAGCGCTCTGTTATTCAAAGAAAAGAAAATTGAAATCGTTTTAAGTTCAGCGCCAGTGGCAGTCGCGGTTGAAGCGCCGACGGGAATTTCAGCTGGCTTACCTTTTGAACTAATGGTTACCATTGCTTCTAATTCAGAAAATGTCATTGAAAATCTTTTGCTTAAAGCAGAATACGGCTTTGGTTTTATCTTTTCCGATTCTGAACCCAAATCGCTCGGGCGGACTTGGCGGCTCGGTGATTTGAAATCCGGCAGCAAGCGAGTAATTAAAATCCGAGGCCGATTTGAAGGTCAGAACGAAGAAGAAAAAGTTTTCCGCTTTACCGTCGGCACGGCAGACAAAAAAGACGAAAATCTCATCGGCATCGCTTTCTTGACGACTAATCAAACCATTTCGTTGAAAAAACCGGCCGTCGGGGTCTCAATCGCTTTAAACGGCGACGCCGTTGCCAAAGAAACTATTGCCGCTGCCGGCAGTCAGATTAGAGCGGACTTGCTTCTGAACAACAACTCGGCAACGCCGGCTGAAAATGTTGAGGTTAGCGCCGCCTTGTCTGGTTCAGCTTTTGACCGTTTTGCCGTTACCACTGACGGTTATTATCGTTCCACTGACAATACGGTGATTTGGAACAAAGGTAACGCCGCCGCGCTAACGCGGCTTGAGCCTAGCGCCAAAGCATCACCCAGTTTAAGTTTTACTGTTTTGAATATGGCCTCTTTAATCGGTGCTGGCATTACCAATCCAATCATAAATATCAATGCCGCCGTCAAGGGTCAGACCGTAGCTGACGGCAATAAATCGGATTTCAGCGCCAACGATTCTAAAGTAATAAAAATTTCTTCCGAATTATCACTTGATGCCAAACTTACTTATTACGATGGACCGTTTGTGAACAAAGGTTCGATTCCACCCAAGGCCGACACCGAAACCTTTTACACCATTACTTGGCGAATTACCAACGCGGTCAATGACCTTTCCAATGTTTCGGTTACCGGCCGTCTGCCGTTGTATGCCAGATTTTTAGGAACAGTCAGCCCACAAACAGAAAATGTGGTGTTTAACCAATTGGGCGGCATGGTCATCTGGAATGTCGGCAAGGTCTCGGCTTTAGCCGGTTTTTCCGGCCCGACGCGGGAAGTTTCCTTCCAAGTGGCCGTTTTGCCCAGCGTCGCCCATATCGGTTCCATGCCTTTGGTGATGAGTGATATTAAATCGGCAGGCGATGATGATTGGACCGGCGAAAAATTAAACAACCGGGTGAATACTCTCACCACTGATTTGCGCGCCGATGCCAAAGCAAAATTTGAAGACGGCAAGGTAGTCAGATAATCCCGTTAGAAGTTCAAAAAAATAATAAAAATATGAAAAAAAATACAGACGGTTCAACTTCTAACGGGATGGAAAAAATCAAACAAACAGATTTACTAGATAAAATCGTCTCGCTCTGCAAACGGCGCGGTTTTGTATTTCCCAGCTCGGAAATTTATGGCGGCTTGGCCGGTTTTTGGGATTATGGCCACTATGGCTTGGCGCTTAAAAAAAATATTCAGCAATCATGGTGGCAATATTTTGTTGATAACCGAGAAGATATGTATGGTATGGACGCGGCAATTATAATGAACCAAAAAGTTTGGCGGGCGAGCGGGCATGTTTCCGGTTTCAGCGACCCTCTTGTAGAGTGTGAGAAGTGTAAAAGGTTGAACCTTAAAGACCCCAAAAAGGTTCAACCTTTATGTTCTGATTGCGGCGGCAAACTCGGCGAAGCGCGGCAGTTTAATATGATGTTTAAAACCAATATCGGAGCGATGGATAATAAAGATTCTATTTCCTATCTTCGCCCCGAAACCGCCCAAGGGATGTTCGCCAATTTCAAAAACGCGCTGGACGCTTATCATCCGAAACTGCCGTTCGGCTTGGCGCAAATTGGCAAAGCTTTCCGCAATGAAATCGCGCCGCGAGATTTTCTCTTCCGAGCCCGAGAATTTGAGCAAATGGAAATAGAGTATTTTGTTAACCCGAAAGATTGGGAAAAAAGTTTTGAAGATTTTCGCGCCGAGACCAAAAAATGGCTAACGGAAATCGGCTTGGCGCCGGAAAAAATTCACGAATTGGAGGCGCCGGACGGCGAACGGGCGCATTATTCCAAACGGACGATTGATTTTGAATATGACTTTCCGTTTGGCCGAAAAGAACTTTACGGTTTGGCTTATCGCGCTGATTTTGATTTGTCTAATCACACGCGAGCCAGCGGCGTTCCATTGGAGTATCTGGATGAGGAGTCAAAAGAAAAATTTGTTCCGCATGTCATTGAGCC